>CAYXAT010000008.1:0-27424 GCA_964462065.1 uncultured Clostridiaceae bacterium
TAAAGTATATATATTTTTTTAGCTACCTTATAATTATTATGGAATATTTAATTCTCTGCTATTTTTCATAGCTTCATTCATAGCATAATTATTAGGGTGGCGAATAATTAAAATGAAAGGAGTAATGATAATGTCCAAAAAAGAAAGACAAAAAAGAAAAGCAACTGTATTGGACGCATTAATACCAATAGCTATAACAGTTGCAATTCTAATGTACGCTATTTTGGTTCTGGAAGCTGATGTTCATATTCCCCTTGTTTTAGGCTCCATTATTACAGCTTTAGTTGCTATCTACAGGTTGGGCTATACATGGGATGAACTTGAAAAAGGATTCTTGGAAACCATCGACGCGACTATGCAGGCTATAATAATCCTTGCAATCATCGGTATGATTATCGGAACATGGATTTTGGGAGGCATAGTGCCTACGCTAATTTTCTATGGTTTGCAAATATTATCACCGTCATTCTTCCTTATAGCTTCAATGTTATTATGCAGTATAGTTTCGTTGGCAACAGGAAGTTCCTGGACCACGGCAGGTACAGTGGGTATAGCACTTATGGGAGTTGCGGCAGGTCTTGGGGTACCGGGTCCAATGGCGGCAGGTGCGATTATATCCGGTGCATATTTCGGCGATAAAATGTCTCCTCTATCTGATACCACAAACTTAGCTCCCGCAATTGCAGGTTCTACCTTATTCGATCATATTAAACACATGTTCTACACGACGGGTACTTCTTACGCCATTGCTTTGGTTGCTTTCGGTATAATGGGGGCTCGTTTTGCAGGAAAAGAATTAGATGTTCCCGCAATTAATGAAATTCTTAACACTATGGCTGAGAATTTCTCAATAAATCCATTGCTTCTTATAGTTCCCGTTATAGTTATTGTTGCTGTTGCAATGAAGATGCCTGCTATACCCGGTCTTATGATGGGTACAATCTTAGGCGGTATTGCAGCTATGTTATTCCAAGGCGCAGCTTTCGGAGACGTTATAGATGCAATGCACTATGGCATAGTTTCCGAGACAGGTAACGAAATGTTAGACGAACTCTTAACCCGTGGCGGATTGGATAGTATGATGTGGACTATTTCTTTGATACTTTGTGCTTTGACTTTCGGTGGTATGCTTGAAAAAGCAGGTCTACTGGATGCTCTGGGACAAAAAATACTTGGCTTTGCCAAGAGTACAGGTTCTTTGGTTACTGTTACTATTATCACTTCTATTTTCACAAACGCATTGGCCGGAGACCAATATTTGGCTATAGTTCTTCCGGGAAGAATGTATAAAGACGAATTCCATAACAGAGGCCTTGCACCAAGGAATCTTTCCAGGTGTTTGGAGGATGCCGGTACCATGACATCATCTCTATTCCCATGGAATACTTGCGGTGCAGCTATGTCAGGATACTTGGGAATTCCCACATTCAGTTATGCACCATATGCAATACTTAACCTCGTAAGCCCTATAGTTTCTATAGTATTTGGCTACATGAATATTACCATGATGAAATTAGAAGATGATCCGTCAGCTCCTGAATATAAAGGGAAGCAAGCCACGGCATAACTTATAAACAAGGCCCCGTAATCGGGGCTTTTTTATTTTCAAATTTTCTATTATCCGTCCGGTTTGGAGCTTATCCTTGTAGATTTTGTCAAGGATAATTGGCTTTGCTTTGAAAACAATAAGCTTATGAAGATGAAAATATTTAGATTTATTATTTACGGTTTATGCGGATGGTGTTTAGAAATTATATGGACCGGAGTCGGCTCCCTAATAAACGGTAATTTTCTGCTTTACAGTTTCACATACATGTGGATGTTTTTTATTTATGGAATGGGTTTATTATTTGAGCCTATACATAATGCAATAAGAAGCTGGAATACTGTTATAAGAGGGGTCTTATGGGTTTTAATTATATTCAGTGTAGAGTATTTGTTCGGATGGTTTCTCGCCAAAATCCTTGGTCGCTGCCCTTGGGACTACGGAGACGGAATATTGTCCGTAAACGGCTACATAAGATTAGATTTCATTATACCCTGGTTTTTCACCGGTTTACTTTTCGAAAAACTCCATGATTTTCTAATTGCTATAGAAAAATTACCTTTGACTAATAATAAATAGGTTAGCCCGATAAAAAGCTAACCTATTTATACAATATTAACAAACTCTCCAACATTCCATTTTCTTCATAAAATCAGAAATAATTTCTTCGTAATCTCCCCTAATTATTATATGATGATTTGCGATGGGGTTCTTAAAGAAATAATCCACGTTTTGATTTAGTTTTACTCTTATTTGTGTTCTGCATCGATTAGGACTATCAGGATTGTCCAATATCTTGCCTTTTGAGACAAAGTAACTGCCTAAGTCGGAACCTCCGCATTTAAATACAGTTATGTCTTCATTCTTCAGCTTGCCCTGAATTCCAACACTCAAACGGGATTCAAAATGACTTCTTATTGTGTATTCTTCCACCATTGATGTGGCTATTGTACAATGAGCAAGTATCATTTCGTTTTTTCCAGCATCTATTAGAGAAGGATTGGCCATAAAAGGAGTTTCACCGGTTAAAACTTTTAAAAGATACATGCTGAATATGGCTTGGCAATCCCCTTCGCATCCGGAAATTAAGTTTTCATCATTTAAGAGAGACAAAGCCATGCATCCGGTAGTATTTATTTTCTCTATCAAATCAAAGCATTTCAAAGTCAGTGCATCCAATCTGTTCTCCATAAACATATCTTTAAGTGCCAAATATACTTTTGAGGCTTCCAATATATCTGCATCTGAAGCTTCTTTACATCCCGCGGCACCATTACAAAAAGCTTCCGCTGTGCTTTTCGCTGAATCTAAGGCAACTTTTTTTACTTTCTTATAAAAATTAGACAGTTCAATGTTTTTAAAGGTCACTCCCCATCTTTCCTTAGCCTTGATGTAATCTACATCACTTGCAATTAACCATGATGAAGGAAAACCTGCAACACCTATAACTGATTTCTTCAGCTTTTCGGCAGCTTTATTAAAGTTATATAAAGATTCAATCTTATTTTTTATATGTTCTATGTTCCCGTGAAGGATTTCGGAACTACCCCCCAATTCGTTTATCCAAGTCTGGATTTCCATCGAAGCAGCCAAGGAATTATGCAATCCGTCTGTAAGAAGGATAACGGGCTTTGGCAATTCATCATAAATATTTTGAAACATTTCTTCCGTACCGCCGGAAGCAATAAAAACTAAAGAAATATCCACAAGTTTTGCTTCAGATGGTGTAATAAACCTTACCGTAAAGTGCTGTTTTAAACTGTTAATAAGTTCATAATGTGAGTTTTCTATAGATGTCAGATCATGTAAAGCAGATACAATTGTAATTAAACCGACTACCATATTACCACTCCTTATATAATAGTAATCGCAAGGTAAAGTGCTTACAGATAATAGCATTTCAATCTTTTATCCCATAAGTACTTTTTATATGCTGCAGACTTATTCAAAAAATTCGAATTCGTGGTCGTTCATTTTGACCGTATCACCATTTTCAATGCCCAAACTTTTTAGTTCATCTATTATACCTTTTTTTCTTATTACCCTTTGAAAATACTTTAACGATTCATTGTCATGTATGTTAACGGATGCCAATAGCCTGTCAACGAACTCACCATCCACTTTAAATACTCTGTTTTCTATCGTGATGGTATAACCTTTTTCATCTTCTTTTTTATAATACGATATATCTTCCGTATATTCAATTTCCTCTTCATCATCAACATAGTTTTCCAATGCATTATATGCCTTTTCCAATAGGGTTTTAATCCCCTGTTTTGTGGCTCCGGATATGGGGAATACCTGGTATCCTTCTTTGTCTAAAAACTCCTTCACTATCTCAAAATTCTCATCAGCACCCGGTATATCCATCTTATTGCAAGCTACTATTTGTATCTTGGCTGCTAATTTGTCGCTATAATGGAAAAGTTCATCATTAACCTTTCTAAAGTCATCCAATGGGCCCCTGCCTTCGATTCCCGATATATCCAACACATGTATTATTATTTTTGTTCTTTCTATATGACGCAAAAAATCAAGTCCCAGGCCGGCACCTTCGTGGGCACCTTCAATAAGTCCGGGTATATCCGCCATGATAAAAGATCTGTGCCCTTCCAATTCAACTACGCCTAAATTCGGCGAAAGTGTCGTAAAATGATAATCCGCTATTTTCGGCTTGGCGGCTGTTGCTATAGATAGAAGCGTTGATTTACCCACGTTGGGAAATCCCACAAGTCCCACATCGGCAATAAGCTTCAATTCCAGTATTATATTTCTTTCTATGCCTTTTTCGCCGGGTATGGCGAATCTGGGAGCCTGGCGAGTAGGTGTGGCGAATTGAGCGTTGCCTTTTCCGCCTTTTCCGCCGTCGGCAGCTATAACTTGTTGATTGTTTACTTTTAGGTCGCCGATTATTTTGTCTGTCTCGCCATCTTTTACTACTGTTCCCGGCGGAACTTTTATAAACAGATTTTTACCGCTTTTACCGTAGGAATTATTGGCCCCGCCGATTTCACCGTTTTCCGCAATATGCTTTCTTTTGTATCTAAAATCCATCAATGTTCTCATATTGGGGTCAACTATGAATATTACATCTCCGCCTTTTCCGCCGTCACCACCGTCAGGGCCTCCGTTCGGTACGTATTTTTCTCTTCTGAACGACACTCTGCCATCTCCGCCGGAACCGGATCTGATGATTATTTTTGCTCTATCAACAAACAATTGTTTCACCTCATATATTTTGCTGCTATTAGCATTTGATTATTATATAAAATTATCTAAATTAACGCTTTTTGTCATGTAGAATAATATTACTATAACCCCCGCTTACATTCAATAGCTTTTGAGCAGTTGCCTAACAATAGCCGGGCGATAGTTGAATGATAGCCAAGCGCATAAAAAAATACAGCCAATTTGCTGTATTCTTTCATTTATAAATTTTATGCTACAGGATAAACGCTTACTTGCTTTTTATCCTTGCCTCTTCTTTCAAACTTAACTATACCCTCTATAACAGCAAACAAAGTATCATCTTTACCTTTGCCAACATTGCTGCCCGGGTGTATCTTTGTTCCTCTTTGTCTCACTATAATGCTACCTGCATTAACAAGCTGCCCATCTGCTCTCTTAACCCCAAGCCTTTGAGACGCACTATCTCTTCCGTTTTTTGAACTTCCCACACCTTTTTTGTGTGCAAACAGTTGTAGATTTATATTAAACATCACTACACCTCCTCTTTAATAACCATGTGAATATAAGACGAATAATTCTTTTTAATATTGCTCAGACCAAGTACCATGGTATCCAATACTGCATTTGCCTTGATTAACTTTTCCTTTTCAGCAACAGCGGGCATTTCGCAATCCAGATATCCGTCTTCCATCGTATATGCCACATCAATTTTCGCAATGCTTTGTAATCCGATTAATGTTGCCTGTGTCAGAACAGATACGGCGCTGCATACAATATCGCTGCCATATACATCATAATTAGAATGTCCTTTTACAATAAACCTTTTAACATAACCCCGGGGATCCTTTATGATTTCTACCTTAATCATAGTACTAAGCGTTAATCTTATCGATTTTTACCTGAGTAAAAGGCTGCCTATGGCCTTGTTTCTTCCTGTAGTTCTTTTTTGATTTAAATTTAAAAACTATTATCTTTTTGGATTTTCCCTGTCTTAAAACTGTACCTTCTACTGAAGCACCTTCTAAATTGGGTTTACCGACCTTAACTTCTCCGTCTACACCCACCATAAGTACTTCATCAAAGGATACTTTCTCGTCTTCTAAGGATGAAAGCTTTTCTACTTTTATAATATCGCCTTCACTGACCTTAAATTGTTTTCCGCCGGTTTTTATAATTGCATACATTAGGCATTACACCTCCTATTAATTAAGTCTCGCCGGATACAAGGTAATATATTTAAACCCGTCCCGAGCGGATATGCCTACGACATGTTATTTTACCATAGGCCAATAGCTTTGTCAAACACGACTTTTGAAGGCTTTTTCAAGGTTTACCGTGCCATATTCTATATTTATCCCTATGCAATGATTCATTTGTAACAATATTTATTTTAACACCGTTTTTGTGTTCGTAATCATCAAAATACTTTGCATATCCCGATAATACTTCCTTTATTTCCGGGTGAATCTCAATATTAATATCTTTAACTGTTTTAACCAAAGGCATTCTTTTTAGATCTTTTTCTATCATTTTAATCATAGTCAGAGGTGATAATATCTTTCCCGTACCTAAGCAATAAGGGCAACCTGTAAGCAACATATCCTCTTTCGGAGGCACAGTTTTTTTCCTCGTTATCTCTAAAAGGCCCAAATGTGTCATACCCCAAACACTGGTTTTACTTCTATCCTTTTTTAATGCGTTCTTTATAACTTCTATTACTGTATTCTGATGGCTTTCGTTTTGCATATCAATAAAATCTATTATTATTATTCCGCCTATATCCCTGAGTCTTAACTGTCGGGCTATTTCCTTTGCGGCTTCTATATTTGTTTTTAATGCAATGTCATATAAATCTTTTCCGCCTACACATTTGCCGGTATTCACGTCTATGGCTGTAAGAGCCTCCACTTGTTCTATTATTATATATCCGCCGGATTTTAACCACACTTTCCTATTTAAAAGCTCTTCTATTTTCTCTTCTATATGAAAATAGTTAAATATATCGAAAGAATCACTATAATACTCTATTCTATCTTTTAAATAAGGAGCAATTTCTTGGCTGATTTCAACGGCCTTATTAAAAAGGCTTCTTTCGTTTATCACCAATCTATCTATTTCATGTGTAAAAATATCCCTTAAAACTCTGTTAAAAAGATCCATATCCCTATGCAAAAGATTTGGTGATGGCATTTGATAGTTCTTTTTTAATATATTCTTCCACAATTTTACCAATAAATCTATGTCACCTTTTAAATCCGATATATCGCAATGTTCTCCTGCGGTTCTTATTATTACCCCCATGTTCTCCGGTTTTACCGAACTTGTTATATCCTTTAATCTTTCCCTTTCCTTTTCGTTTTCAATTCTCCTTGAAATACCTATATAGTCCACAGTAGGCATAAGAACAACATACCTTCCGGGAAGGGTTATGTGAGTTGTGACTCTCGCCCCCTTACTGTCTATGGGGTCCTTAATTACCTGAATCAAAATATCCTGCCCCGACTTAACCAAATCACTTATATTATAATGATTATCATCTTCTGTATGCTCTTCATCTTCATTTGGGTAATAGTTAGGCAGAATATCCTTTATGTATAGGAATGCATTTTTATCCGTGCCGATTTCTACAAATGCAGCCTGCATTCCGGGAAGCACATTTTCAACTTTCCCTTTATAAATGTCTCCCACTATACTCCGATTTTCCCGACCTTCTATATAAATTTCCGCTAATTCACCATCTTCAAGTAAGGCTGTTCTTACCTGCCCGAAGCCGGCGTCTACTATAATTTCTTTCATTTATTTCACCGCCTTTCTTGATAAGCTTATAATTATTTTATTACTACCTTTTAAAATACCGGTCGTGATTTACTTAATACATTTTATTTGTTATCAAAATCTATTAAGGGTATTAATCCGTTTCTTTGTAGTGTAAAGAGCTCGACTCTTTTAATCTTATATTTCAGTATTCCGATATTAGAATATTCGCGAAAAGCATCAACTAACAGTTCCGGCTTAAGGTTGGCATTACTACCGCAAGCTATTATACAATTTATAAGTAAAACCTTATCCCTAATAACCATATCTATCTCTTTAATCATCGGTTTTATATCCACTATGACTTTTTTATTCTTTTTAAACTGTACCTTTTCGACGTAAATATTTGATTGGTTTATAAAGCTGTCGAATATGGATTTAGAATCTATATTGTTTTCGGCAGTCTCCATGACAATCAAGTATTGGCCATGACTGACAACAGCCATAGCCGGTTTTGCTTTTTCTTTTAAGTTTCTTAACTCGGTTATTTCAATTCCTATTGTAAGATTATTGTTTAGTCTTTCCTTTATTTCATCCAAATTCAAACTATCATTTATGGTAACATCCATGTATTCTCCCGTGCTCTCTATCCCTAAACCCAATGCCTGTGCAAAAGACATCTCGGGATGAGGATTATAACCCCCGGAAAAAACCATGGGTAGTTTTGCCCTTCTCATTGCTCTTTGAAAGGCTCTCATCAAGTCCAAGTGGGATATGAATTTTCCCTCATCTTCTTTTTTAAATTTCATCCTTATATACATCATTTGCACGAATCTCCTTCTTCCGTCAGCCCTACGCCTATGTCAGTCGCTCTTCTGTTTTTTGTTGTTTCTCCATTATATGCCTTTTCCAGCTCGCTAGCCAAAAACTTTTTAGAAACACCTACATCAATATGTTCCCATGGCAATATCTCATCTACACTTCTTTTCCTTAACGCATAGAATTCAGGTTCAATACCGCATTGGGTAAAAGCATCAATCCAAGTTTTATATTTAAAATGTTGTTCCCAACTATCGAACTTGCATCCTAACTGCCACGCTTTGATTAAGACTTTTCCCAACCTTCTGTCTCCTCTTGCAAGTACCGCTTCCAAAAAACTTATATTTGGATCATGCCAACTTAGTTTTATCCCTTTTCTTTTAATTAATTTTTGTAGATAGCCTTGTTTTTGCCGTAATATTTCAACGGTTTCCTGGGATTCCCATTGAAATGGTGTAAAAGGTTTCGGAACAAAGGAAGCAACACTGACTGAAAGGTTAATTCCTTTGCCACGCTTTTCCTTGGGTGTTTTAAAGTACATGCTTAACACTTCATGACTGAGCTTAGCAATACCTTCTATATCTTCCATAGTCTCTGTTGGAAGGCCAATCATAAAATAGAGTTTTATACTGCTGTAACCGGAATCAAATGCTGCACTGACTGAATCGGTCAAATCCTCTTCGGTTACATTTTTATTTATAACATCCCTTAGTCTCTGAGTGCCTGCTTCCGGTGCGAAGGTCAACCCTGATTTCCTTACTTTTTGAACATTGTCAAGCAATTTTAAAGTAAGAGAATCTATTCTTAAAGACGGTAAAGATAAACCTATTTTTTCATCTTCATATTTTGAAACCAGTTTTTCTGTCAATTCGTCAAGCCGCGAGTAATCCCCTGTTGATAAAGACGATAGGGATATTTCATCGTATCCTGTACTCTCAAGAAGGCATTTGGCAGAATCCAAGAGTTCCTCAACTCTTCTTTCCCTGACAGGACGATAAATCATTCCCGCCTGACAAAATCTACAACCCCTGGTGCAGCCCCTGAATATCTCCAGCATTATTCTGTCATGTACTATATCAATTAAGGGCACAATCATTTTATCGGGGAAATAGGAACCGGACAGTTCTTTCAGAACTCTTTTTTTAATCGTTTTTGGATAGGATTCTTTAATCGGTGCAATACTTTTAATTGTATTATCAGTATGATAATCGATTGTATAGAATGAAGGCACATATATTCCTGTTATGCCCGCCGCTTCCTCCATAAAACTCTCTTTATCCTTGCCGCTATCCTTCCAGCTTCTGTAGACATCCATCAATTCAAGTATTATTTCTTCCCCGTCTCCCAAAATAAAAAAGTCTATTATATCAGCCAGAGGTTCAGGATTACAGGCACATGGCCCACCGGCGATAACAAAAGGAAACTTTTCCTTTCTTTCCGATGATAAGATCGGTATACCTGCCAGATCCAACATATTGATTATATTTGTATAGCTCATTTCATACTGAAGAGTAAACCCGACAAAATCAAAATCATCAATGTAATCCTTGGTTTCTAGAGAAAATAGTTTTATGTTCTTTTCCCTCATCAATTTTTCCATATCAACCCATGGTGCAAATACCCGCTGGCAATATATATCTTTTTGTTCGTTTAATAAATGATATAATATTTTCATTCCCAAGTGAGACATGCCTATTTCATAAATATCCGGAAAACAAAAAGCGAACCTTATTTTCATTTCCTTCGAATTCTTATTTACACTGTTCCATTCTGACCCTATATACCTGCCGGGTTTTTCAACCTGAGGCAATATTTCCTCGTATAAGTAGTCCTCTAAATTTCTTTCCAAATGTAAGCCTCCAATTTTAAAATTTCCCTGTTATAAATCAAGTTCTTCTTCATTAAAATAAATGCCTTCTTTAATTCTAAGAAAGTTCTTCCTAAATGTCCATAAATTAATATGTTAGTCATAAGATATCCTCAATCTTACTGTAATACCCTTTTGTTAGAAAACCATTTATTATATCGGCTTCACTTAATTCGTCTATAATATTATTGTTTTCGTCAAAAACCCTGACCCGGCATATATTACCCGGGCTGAATTGCTCGATTAAATTCTTAAGATAAGTGCCTTTAGAGCTAATCAATAACCTTGTCTTATAATTCTTTCTCTTTAATATTTTCTCTTTCTTATTATTCCTATTTAGTAAATATACATAAGAACAGTTTTTTTCTTCTCTTAATGCTCCTAAAAAAATAAATATTGCAGTGATTATATAAGCGGCTGTAATGATATCATTTATTATCAAATAAATATTAATAACTATAAGTCCGATAGCCAATAGTTTCCCGAAAGCTGTCATGATTTTAGTAGCTTTTTTATAACTTAGACGCATAAGTAAAATGTTTCTCATAACCCTGCCACCGTCTAAAGGTAAAGCCGGAAGCAGGTTAAATAAAAAAAGAGCCATATTATATTTAAATACTAAATCCCTATCCGGAACCTTTGAATAAAAAAAAATCAGAGCGATCAAGAGGCTCATAACAGGCCCCGATAGGGCAATCATTAATTCATTAAAACCTCCATACTTTGTTATATTTTCCATAACAGCTATGGCACCGAAAGGGTAGAATTGTACCTCCAAAACTTTAATGCCAAGCTTTCTTGCAATAAAAGTATGTCCGAATTCATGTATCAAAACGGATAGAAAAATAATCAAGGTTATTTTCCAATAGCCTAAATATATGCTTAGAAATAAAAAAAGGATAAAAGATATATTTATTTTTACCCTCACAAATTAAACCCCCGGGTCTATAGCTAATTAATAAATTCTAAAGGGTTAACTGCTTTGCCTTCAACCCAAATCTCAAAATGCAAATGAGGGCCGGACGTAAAACCCGTATCTCCTACCTCCGCAATTATTTCACCCTGCTTAACTTTTTGTCCTTCTTTTACGGTGATTTTTGAACAATGTGCGTACAATGTATCATAAATCCCGCTTTTTATTCTTAAAAATTTTCCTAAATCAACATCATCTCCAATTTCTATAACTGTACCGTCAATAGTTGATTTTATTTCATCACCATATTCTCCGTATATATCTATACCATTATGCTGCTTGACCGTATTAAATACAGGATGTATCCTTTCGCCGAACAATGATGTAATCTCACCCTCCAAAGGCGTTATAAATTCTGATGCCGATGCATTTGTTTCCAGCACATTATGCCCGTTTAAATCATCGTTTATATCTTCTGTTTTTGATGTGCTTAAAGACTTTATTACACTGTCTATTTTTCCTAAGTCCATTTTCCAATTCAAAGTGCTTTTTATACCATGGGTTATGCTTTTGGCTATGGTTAAATTGACGGAATTAATAAGCAGAATAAAAGCTAAAATTGCTAAAGAAATAAAAACCTGATATAAGAGTCTGTCTAAAGGTGTTTTTTCTTTTGCAAACGATTTACTTCCGAACATGTCTCCTATTCTTCTATATTCATTCAAATATGACGGCTTTGACGGTGTTTCTCTGTTGTCCATATGCATCTCCTCCTATGCTTTTCTCTTAAAATATATGGATAACAAAGAATAATTATGACAGCTATCTTATATTTTCTTTCATTTTCCGAATGGGTATATTAGCAACCAAAGCAGGTACAGTAGCGCCATCTTTCTCCCTTTTGGTCCTGGTCATTTTGATTTCCAAGCCGGCTTCATCTATTTCAATATAATCTGAAATAACATCTATTAATTCGCCCTTTATCATCTCTAAAAATCTTGGGGAAACATTTGCTCTATCGTGAATTAACAATAGCTGTAATCTGTCTTTTGCTATTCCTTTGCTTCCTTTATCCGATCTGCTGAAAAACTTAAAGAAATCCAATATTATCCCTCCTATTTCTTAACAAATCCAAAAATCCTTGCTATTTTAGCTATCAGACCTTCATCTGTATCAAAGTTCATAAAGGGTATGTTTTCGCCTACTACTCTTTTCACTATATTTCTGTAGGCTTGTCCCGCCATAGATTTATCGTCGGATATCGCGGGCTCCCCTCGATTTGTTGATATAACAATATGTTCGTCATCAGGTACAACCCCCAATAAGTCTATAGCCAAAATATCAACTATATCATCGATGTTCATCATGTCTCCTCTTCTTACCATGTCCAATTTCAGCCTATTGATAAGCAATTGAGGGTTTTTTAATTCGTTGGCTTCCAGTAAACCTATTATCCTATCTGCATCTCTCACAGCAGAAACCTCCGGTGTGGTTACAACAATTGATCTGCTTGCACCGGCTATAGCATTTTTAAAGCCTTGTTCAATACCGGCAGGTGAGTCGACTATGACATAATCAAATTCCTCCGCAAGTTCTTTTGTAAGCTTCATCATTTGTTTGGGATTTACTGCTGATTTATCTTTTGTTTGTGCTGCGGGCATGAGAAAAAGATTGGGGAAACGCTTGTCCTTTATTAACCCCTGCTTCAACCTGCATACGCCTTCCACCACATCTACCAGATCATATACTATCCTGTTTTCCAAACCCATTACTACATCCAAATTGCGAAGACCTATATCAGCATCCAATAGTACTACGCTTTTACCTTCGAGGGCTAAACCGGTTCCTATGTTTGCTGTCGTAGTTGTTTTTCCTACGCCTCCTTTACCTGAAGTTACTACTATGACTTCTCCCATGATCATACCTCCAATGCATATTGCTGTTTTTTATTGAATATTCTATCCGGGCCCTATGTATTTACTGTTAATCAATAAGGCTCAATAACTATCATTCCACGCCTGACTACGGCTATTTCCGGAACATCTGATTTATATTGTATTCCGTCAGGAGACCTTGCTATAATATCACCGATTCGAAGCTGCATCGGCTCTAATCTAAAGGCTGCAATATAAGCATCATAATTGCCTGTAAAACCTGCATGAGCCGTTCCTCTAATGGTACCCATTATCATTATGCTGCCTGCCGCCTCGAGATGGGCCCCCGGGTTAACATCACCAACAATAGTTATGTTTGATTCGCTTTTTATAAACTGCCCCGACCTTATTGTCCCTCGAATGAATAAACCGTTTTCTTCTTTTCCGTATTCCGGCCCAAAAACCCCGGTATATTTCTTCGCTTTTTCTTCAGCCTCGTAAAGATTGTTGCTATGCATGGTATCATATTTGCCTGCTACTTCCATGCCGTATCTGTTCTCTATGATATTCTTAAGCTCAGAGTATTCTTTCTCTGAAATCTTTTTCCCTATAAAATTCTTTATCTTTGCACCTTCGAAAAACCTTTTAGAGGGTTTTATCTTTTTCTCCAATTGCTCTATTATTTCATTGATGCTTGATTCTTCTTTAAGCATTATATACAAGCCGTCTTTAGTTCCTTTAAAAACTATTTCATTTTTTATCATTAGCGTACCCCCTGAAGTGAACTATCTTACTATTTTCTATAAAAATGCTAAAACTCCTCCTTTACAAGACAATTTACGTGTATCTTAGGGAAGCAACTCATCATAAGGCAGAATCTCATCTCCGGATTGCTCCGGTGCAAGATATTCTTCTATTATTGCCCGGGCAATTGGGGCGGAGCCCGCACCGAATCCGCCTTGAAATACCACCGCTGCCACGGCTATTTCAGGTTTATCATAAGGCGCAAAACCAATAAACCATGCATGGTCATTGTATTTGGCATATAATTTCGGATTATTGATTGGATCGGGTCTGTATTTCCCTGCTTCCGCAGTACCGGTTTTACCGCATATCGATACTTTGCTGTCCGCAAAACTGCTCCATGCAGTTCCTCCTACTTCATTTGTTACCTTAAACATACCATTTTTAATAATCTCCATATCTTCTTGGGTTACATCAAGTTTTTCTATAATTTCCGGTTGCTTTTCAAATACAATATTACCGTCATGGCTTAATACCTTTTCAACAATATAAGGCTTATATCTGATGCCGCCGTTTGCTACTGCAGCAGCATAATTTGCCAATTGCAGTACAGTAACATTATTCAAACCCTGCCCTATGGCGGCGTTTAAAACATCCCCGGGACGGTATTTGCTTTCGGTAATATACCAAATGATTTTATCTATAGTTTTATCTTCTGTCACACCCAGTTCCCTAATTCTTTTTTTCATTTCGGCATAGAATTGGTAAGTTGATTGCCCCGATAAAGGTTTATCATTTATCATTTCTTTTATACTTTCAGCGGCTTCTTCATCATTCAGTTTTATTGTATAAGTGAGATAACTGTCAATATATCCTTCATATAAATCTTTTTTATGCTGGGGACCTTCTACCATTCCTTTTGACTCGTAAGGCAGCTCTATACCGGTATATTGTCCAAAGCCCAATTTATTTGCATAGTTTTCAAACGTTTCTCCACCCAATCTTCTTCCGGTTTCGAAAAAGTAATAATTGCATGACTTCTTTATAGCATTCAGTATATCCGTAGGGCCGTGTATCGCACCGCCGGAATCGGAAGGGGCAATTCCCGGTATGGTTGTATATCTGCCTTTGCAATATATATATTCTTTCTTGTTTATTTTACCTTCGGTGAGCCCCGCAATAGCGGTAACCAATTTCATGGTGGAACCCGGCGGTAAAGGATAGGAGATAGCATTATTTATTAACGGTCTCGGCGCATAACTGTCTGCAGTAACGGGATGCAATGCTTTCCAATCCTCATTTGATATGCCCGAGGCAAACAGGTTCGAATCAAACTTCGGTTCACTAGCCAAGGCAAGCACAGCTCCGGTATTTACGTCTAATGCAACTACCGCTCCGGAATAAGTTTCGGGAAATGGCTTTTTACTCCTTGCGTCTTCTATTGTCTTCTTTAATATGTCCTCCGCAACAGTTTGAAGCCTGGAACCGGTAGTTAGTACTACCGTGTTCCCCGGCACCGGTTCTGTTACATCGATGGTATCGATTAATGAGCCTATGGCGTCAACCTCTATTTGTTTGGAACCATCGGTGCCTTTTAAGTATTCCTCCATGGAATACTCAATTCCCGATTTGCCTATCATATCCTGCGGTGTATACCCCTTTTGAAACAAATCTTCCTGATCAGGGCTTATTTTACCTAAGTATCCCAAAACATGGCACAAAAAATCTTCATTTGGATATTTCCTTAAAGGTTTATCCATAATTTCCACGCCGGGAATAAAAACTTTGCTCTCTTCTATCATAACCCTGGTTTCTTCTTTTATATTTGCCGCTATTTCAACGGGTACATAAGCCGGATACTTTTTCTGTCCCAGCAGATATTTCACCGATATTATTTTTTTTGCCTCTTCTTCGGTATATTTTGTCATATCTATTTTATATTTGTTTACCATTTTCGCAAATACTTCTTCAGCGGTGCTATTTTCGCTAAAACCGTTATTCTTTTTCCAAAACTCCTCTTCTATTTTATAGTTAAATTTAAGCTCATCCAGTTTAAACGGCAGTTCAACTTCAAATTCGTTTTTTAATATGGAATAAGCTTCAACGTCTACGGTATCATAAGAGATATTATAATCCTGCTTCAGCTTTATAAAAGCCTCACCGGGGGTTGCCAACGGTGATATATCATACTTTTCCTTCCAAAGCATTTCCTCAACCTCATAAGTAAAACGAATTGGATTTAGAAGTATCGGAATTTCATCCCTGTATTTATCTCCGTTTCTCTCCAAAATGTTAATGACAGTCAAAGCTATATCATTTAAAGTGTCATCAGGCAATTCAGCCTTGATCATATTAACCGAATAGCTTTGTTTGTTGGTTGCCAATACTCTTCCGTATCTATCTACTATATTCCCCCTCGGTGCAGTGATATTAACATTCCTTGTCCTGACGGTTTCAGACCTCTTCTTATAATAATCACCTTTAACAATTTGCAAATCTATCAATTTAAAAGCCAAGGCAAAAAATATTATCAAAGCTATAATCCTTATCATGTTTAAGCGATCACTAAAGAACTTTTTTATCATAACAAACACCTTTTTAAAATATTCTCTTATTCATAAAGTTTCTTTCATCTAATTTATAAATATACTTATATACAAAAATGCCGATAATTCCGTTATAGATACTCTGGGGGATCATTATGTTAAACAAAGCATGCAGATAAGAAATATTTATCTTGCTTAAGTAAGAAATAAAATAGAATATATGTTGAAAAATAAGCACTCCTACTATATTAAAAACTATAGGAGGTATAAAACTGTCTTTAAATATATTTTCCTGTGCCTGCCCTATTACGTAACCTGTTACCATATATGAGAGAGAATTTATCCCGAAAGATATGCTATAAAACAAATCATTTAAAAATCCGGATATAAGACCGATAAAACCGCCGTATAAACTTCCCCTTAGAATTGAATAAGAAGTTATAATCATTATTGTAAAGTCGGGCTTGACACCCAAGATTTTTATATATTGAAAGACAGTGGATTCCAAGATAAAGTTCAGTAATATCAGAATACCTAATACCAATATTCTCAATGATTACCCCCCTTAATCCTCTTCTTCTATTGTTTTTATTACAAATACTTCTTCTAATTTTTTGAAATCAACGGAAGTTTTTATAGTAACTACTTTTTGAAGCTTCCGTTCCAGTTTTTCCACATTTTCAACTTTCCCAATGTATAATCCCGAAGGCAAGGTGCTGAAGTTTGAAGTTATAATATCATCACCTTTTACAATGTCAGATTCAAGAGACATTATGGCAATAAGTTCTGAGCTGACAGTGCCCGATACTATCCCTGTATCTCTGGTCCTGTTAACCACAACGCTTATCGAGCTTCTTTCGTCTATTATAGATAAAACTTTTGAATAATTATTGCCTACCTCTATGACTCTGCCCACTAAGCCTTCACCGGTAATTACCGGGTCATTTGCTTCAATACCGTTCTTCAAACCTTTGTCTATGGTAAATATATCAAACCAGTTGCCCGGATCTTTCCCGGTGATTTCCGCACCTATATATTTAAAGTTTGCATTTGTTTCCGCAAAATCAAGAATACTTCTGAGGCGTTTATTTTCCAAAGCCATTTGATAGAGTTTTCTGTTCTCTTCTTTTAACCTCGCCACTTCGTCGCTCAAAACCCGATTTTTATTTTTCAGCTCTTTAAGCTCGAATAAAGTACTGAAGGTACCCTTAAAAAATTCTCCTGTTTTATAAAAAACTTTTTGTATAGGTGTTATTGCACTGCCAACTACCGTACCAAAAGTTGAAGGTCTTGTCCTACCTTTAAACGTAAAAGCAATAGAAATTATGAGTAAGATAACTATAATTCCCGTAAAGAAAGTAAGCTTGTTCTTTAGAAATTTCATTCAGCTCACACTCCTGTGACTTATCTTCTATATTTTGCAGAAAATGGAGTCTGATTAATGTTTTCATATTGTTCAAGAGCCTTTCCCGCGCCCATTGCAACACAATCTAGAGGTATATCAGCAATCTGAACAGGCATTCCGGTTTCTTCTTTTATCAAATCTCCTATTCCTTTTAACAAAGCACCTCCGCCTGAAATCATTATTCCTCTATCCATAACATCTGAGGCCAGTTCCGGTGGGGTCTTTTCCAAGGATGATTTTACGCCGTCCAATATTGCTTCTATCGGTTCTTTCAAAGCCTCCAATATTTCACCGGAAGTAACGGTCAGTATTTTCGGTAATCCACTTACCAAATCTCTCCCTCTAACCTTCATTGATTCTTCGGTACCGGTTGGATAAGCGGAACCTATATTAATCTTTATTTCTTCGGCTGTTCTTATGCCAATTGCCAGGTTATAGTTTCTTTTAATATAATAAACAATACTTTCATCAAATCTGTCTCCGGCCGACCTTATTGAACTGCTCGTAACTATTCCGCCAAGTGAGATTATGGCTATTTCCGTGGTCCCACCGCCGATATTTATTATCATGCTGCCTGTAGGTTCTCCCACCGGAAGCCCGGCACCTATAGCTGCAGCCATTGGCTCTTCAATCCACTTTGCTACTTTTGCCCCGGCTTGAATACCAGCCTCTTCCACTGCACGCTTTTCCACCTCGGTGATTCCCGATGGAACGCTAATGAGCAGTCTGGGCTTACCGATAGAGGTATTTTTAGAAGCTTGTTTAATAAAGTATTTTAACATACTTTGTGTGATATGAAAATCAGCAATCACACCGTCTTTCATAGGCCTTATGGCTACTATATGCCCCGGTGTTCTTCCTATCATCTCTTTGGCTTCTTCGCCGACGGCTTTTACAGTATTCGTTTCTGTATTTATAGCAACTACCGAAGGTTCCCTAATTAATATGCCCTTCCCCTTTACATAAACCAATGTATTGGCAGTACCCAAATCTATTGCAATATCCTTAGAAAAAGCATTAAAAAACATGTTATGATTTTCCTCCTAATAAAGTTTTAAAAGAGACCTTTTTCTTTTAAACTTGTGAAAACTCCGTCTCCTATTATAATATGATCATAAAGCTCTATACCAAGTATTTTCCCAGCCTCATAAACCCGTTGCGTGATTTCTATATCGTCCTTACTTGGGGTTGGATCTCCGCTGGGATGATTATGTGTAAGTATTATATTTGCACTTGAATTTTTAATAGCCGGTATAAATATTTCTCTCGGATGCGCAAGGGATGAATTCAAACTGCCTATAGAAATCTCTTCAACACCAATAACCTTACACTTAACATTTAACATAATTATCTTCATATGTTCTTTTTTATAGTATCTCATTTCTTCCATCAACATATCTGCGGCGTCCTGAGGCTTTTTTACATATATGTCCTCATTATACGAGTATTGTGCAATTCTTTTGCCTAGCTCTACCGCCGCAATCAGTTGGGATGCTTTGGCCAAACCTATTCCGCTTATCTCATTAAAATCAGTGACTCTCGCATTGCCCAAGAATTTTATACCGCCATTCTTGGATAGAATTTTATAAGATAATGATAAAGCACTCTCGTTTTTCGTTCCTGTTCTTAATAGTATTGCCAATAATTCCGCATTTGATAATGCCTTAACCCCATGATTTTTAAGTTTTTCCCTGGGTCTTTCATTCTCCGGAAGAGATGAAATGGTTATATTTTTACCGGCTTCCGTCATTTTATAAAACCCCCTATCTATCTTGAAGTATTTTATACCCGAAATCCTCCAGTGCTTTGGAGAGTTTATAAACAGGAAGTCCCATAACATTAAAATAACACCCGTTGATTTTTTCCACTAATAAAGAGCCTATACCTTGAATAGCATATGCTCCTGCTTTATCCATAGGCTCTTTTGTGGAAATATAATAGTGTATTTCATCTTCGGACAATTCTTTAAATTTTACCGCAGTTTTCTCAAAAGTCGTAATTTTATGTAACGAAGGAGTTTTTATTACGGAAATTCCCGAAATCACTGTATGAAAAACGCCGCTGAGGCTTTTTAACATATCATAAGCGTCTTCTTCATTTTTGGGTTTGCCTAATATTCTCCCGTCTTTAAACACTATTGTATCGGAGCCGATGACTAAAGCCTCTTCTTTAATATTCTTGGCTATGCTCATGGCTTTGCCTTCCGAGAAAAGCATAACCAATTCCTCCGGTTCCGTATCTATAGCCTTTTCTTCATATTCAGACGAAATTATTTCATATTTTATTCCCAATTGTGAAAGTATTTCTTTTCTTCTGGGAGAATTTGAAGCAAGAATTATTCTCATGTTATATCCCTACATATTTCTGTAAAAAAGTATCGCAATTATTATGCCCAATATTGTAAACATATTTATATTAAATGTAAGTCCGAAAGTAAGTTTAATAACTCTTAAATCGTAGGTATGAGGACTAACGCCTAAATTGTAGCCGAATTTTAATATAGCTATGTATTTACCTAATAATTCACCTAAAAATCCACCGATAATAATACCGCAAATAACTAATAAAAATAAAATCCATCCGTTTCTCCTTGCACTTCTCATCGCTACAATCCCTCCATTAAAAATAGATAAAAAGTTTACAACCGTTATGTTGCATTGTTGAAACTTCTCATCTCAGTTTATCATTTAAAGGACATGACTTCAACAAAAATCGCGGAGACAATTCCGACTGTGGCTTATAATTAAGTTTTTTGGTTAAAGGAAATAAAAAAAAGCGACTTGCGCCGCTTTTTTTATTTATTCTTCCATGCCATATATTGTATTGGTTGGACAAACCTTCACACATTCCATACAGTTTGTACACTTCTCGTAATCGATTTCCGCCAAATTATTTTTAACGTGTATGGCATCAAATTTACATGCTTTGACACATCTCATACAACCAATACATCCTACTTTACATACGCCCATCACTGCTTTGCCTTTATCAATGTTTTTGCATAAAACCCTGACTTTCTTGGATATAGGCACAAGAGTTATTATATTCTTGGGGCAGACCTCTATGCACTTCTTGCATGCCGTGCATTTTTCCTCATCGACAACAGCAACTCCGTTTATCACATGTATAGCATCAAAAGGACACACTCTTTCGCAAGTACCTAAACCGGTACAACCGTATTTACATCCTTTTGAACCGCCTGCCAACATTTCAGCCGCCTTGCAATCTTCTATACCTTGATATATATATTTTTCAACCGCATTATCTTTATTCCCGTTGCAAATTACCCTGGCTATCATTCTTTCGCTGTCCCCTGCCTCTACACCCATAATGCCGGCTATTTTCTGAGCTAACTTGGCTCCGCCGACAGGACAAGCGTTTACTACGGCACTACCATTAGCTATGGATTCAGCCAAAGCATCACAACCGGCATAACCGCAGGCACCGCAATTGGCACCGGGTAACAAAAATCTTATCTGTTCTACCCTTGGATCCGTTTCAACGGCAAATTTCTTCGAAGCATACGCCAATACTATGCCGAAAAACACCGCTAATCCTCCCAACGTAACAACCGGCCATATTAATTCATTAATCATTGCAATACACCCCTTTCATCAGCTGCACTACAGCAAACCGCTAAAGCCCAAAAATGCTATAGATAACAAGCTCGCCGTTATCAGAGCTATCGGGAAACCGTCAAGACTTTTGGGGTACGGAGTCAAAGCCATTCTTTCCCTTATGCCGGCAAACAGCACTATAGCTAAAGTAAAGCCCAATGCCCCGCCAACACCGTTTACTAAAGTTTCTAAAATGTTATAGCCGGACTCTATATTCAAAATGGCAACGCCCAGCACAGCGCAGTTCGTTGTTATCAGGGGTAAATATACTCCCAAGGCTTGATATAAAGTAGGGCTTGTTTTCTTCATAACCATTTCCACAAATTGCACAAGGCCGGCAATAACCAAGATAAAAGCAATAGTCTGCAAATATCCGATTCCAAGTGGAACTAAAATGGCAAATTGGGTTATCCATGTCATCACGGATGCCAAAGCCATAACAAAGGTTACCGCTATTCCCATACCCAATGCCGTTTCTACCTGTTTGGAAACCCCTATAAAGGGACAAATGCCTAAAAACCTTGAAAGAACAAAGTTATTTACAAATATGGCAGATAAAAGTATCACTACAAGTTTCATATCTTCTATCCCCCCTACGCTCTTTTAGTAGTAAGCTTATTAAACAAAGCTATCATTAAACCGTAAACCAGAAAGCCCCCCGGCGGAAGAATAAGTATCAACGCCGGTTCAAAGCCTGCTCCGAATACAGGCATGTTCAAAAAAGTTCCTGCACCTAACAATTCTCTTATACTGCTCATAAGAGTTAAAGCAAGGGTGAAACCTATTCCCATGCCAAGACCATCCATTATCGAATTTAACGGAGGGTTTTTTGAAGCGAAGGACTCGGCTCTTGCTAATATAATACAGTTAACAACTATCAAAGGAATAAATATTCCCAGAGCACTGTCCAAAGCCGGCGAAAAGGCTTTTATAAGCATCTCAACCGCCGTTACAAATGTTGCTATAACTACAACATAAATAGGTATTCTAACCTCACTGGGTACAATTTTATTAATAAGTGAAATAATCAAATTAGAGCATATCAGAACTGCTACCACTGCAATTCCCATACCTACGCCGTTAAATACCGCAGTAGTAACGGCCATTGTGGGACATGTTCCTAAAACTAACCTGAAAGTAGGATTTTCTTTTATTATACCATTTGTAAAATCCTTAAATAATTTCATTGACCTCACCTCCACGATATTCTATCTATTCAATAATTCCTTTGCCAAGTCCAAAGCTGCATTTACCCCTTCTGTAACTGCAGTAGACGTTACTGTCGCACCTGATATTGATAAAACCTCGTTATCCTTCGGAACCCCGTTCTTTATAAGAACAACACCATCATCCCAATCCTTACCTTCATATTGCATCTGGAAATTGGGCTTCATAGCATTTTTACCAAGCCCCGGGGTCTCAGAGTTTTCTCCTACTTTAACGCCTCTCACCTTACCGAAGGTATCAACGCCAATTATTATTTCAACAGTTCCACCGTAACCTTTAGGTTCGGTTTTTACTGTATAACCGACAACTTCCCCCCCTGTTATGCCTTCAAACACTTCGTCTATTATATCATAACCCGGTTTTTCAAGGATTTTGCCAATGCTGCTCTCGTCAATTAATTCGAATTCCATTGCATCCGGCAACACAGTTCTTCGTGCTTCATCTCTTTCTTTTGCTAGCTGCTCAATGATTTTATCATGAGTAATTGCATTTGTAACCCCCAATACTCCTGCGGCAACAACGCATATTATTAAGAGCACTCCCGTCAATCTTACATAATCACGCACTTTTATTCACCTCTCCAAACTTTTTGGGTACAGTAAATCTATCTATCAAGGGTGTTGCAACATTCATCAGGAGTATTGAATACGAAACCCCTTCAGGATAGGCACCGAAAAATCTTATCAATATAGTAAGCACACCGGCCCCAACTCCCATTATCAATTGACCTTTTGCGGTCATGGGGCTGGAAGCATAGTCCGTTGCCATAAAGATCGCACCGAGAAATAGACCGCCGGCTAACATATGGAACATGAAACAATAATAATGGAAGCCGCCAAATACAAATGATAATATTCCGACAGTGCCGATATAAGTTACAGGTATTCTCCAGCTTATAACGCCCCTGTATATAAGATATATTCCGCCTATTAGCAGTGCCAGCGCGGAAGTTTCGCCCAAAGCTCCGCCTACATTACCTAAAAACAAATCCCATAAAGATGTTAATGTGGTACTTGATGATAAACTGGCTGAAGTAATTGTTATCAACCCGCCCTCACATGCAGCACCGGCCCTAAAAAGCGCAAGTGGTGTTGCCGTCGTGACGGCGTTTACTCCCGGTGAAACAAATGCAGCCGATGACATCCTAACAGGCCAGGAAGCAAGTAGCAACGCTCTTGCTGCCAAGGCCGGATTCATAAAATTATATCCCAACCCGCCAAAGCAATGTTTGACTATCGCTATGGCAAATATAGAGCCTATAGCAACCAACCACCATGGAGCGGTAGACGGAATATTGTAAGCTAACAGCAAACCGGTAACAACCGCACTTAAATCATTTATTGTTACAGGCCTGTTCATTATCTTTTGCATTGCGACCTCCGTAGCAACTGCAAATACTATTGAAGTTAAAACTATTATTAAAACTTTAGCACCGAAAAAATATACTGATGCAAATAAAGCCGGCATAAGTGCAATAATAACATCCAACATTATTCTTTGCGTTGACTCCTTCGACCTGATATGAGGTGAAGAAGAAACTCTAAACATTGTATTGTTCAATATAATACCTCCCATCACTTGGACTGAGCCTTTCTACGTTTAGCTAAGATTTCTCTTTTCGCAACTCTTATGGAATCTACTAAGGGTCGCTTTGCAGGGCATATAAAGGAACAGGCGCCGCATTCTATACAATCTAAAGCATTAGCCGACTCGGCTTGGTCAAATTTATCCAATAAAGCATAGTTGCTTATATTAACCGGCATTAAATTTATGGGGCAAACCTCTACGCACTTGCCGCATCTGATACAATTAGACATTTCAGGAAGCTTTGCTTCTTCTTCAGTCAAAACTAAAATACCCGATGTTCCTTTTATTACAGGTATATCGACAGAATACTGAGCTATGCCCATCATAGGCCCGCCTGCAATTACTTTACCAGGAGTGCCATTAAAGCCTCCGCATTCATCTATAACGTCTTTAAATGAAGTGCCTATTCTGACTAATAAATTCTGCGGATTCTTTATGCCGTTTCCGGTAACGGTAACTATTCTTTCTATGAGCGGCATGCCTTTTTTTACTGCATTGGCCACAGCTGCAGCCGTACCCACATTGTTCACAACAACGCCGGCATCTGCCGGAAGCCCGCCTGACGGCACCTCTCTGCCTGTGCAGGCATTTATTAATTGTTTTTCCGCTCCTTGAGGGTATTTTGTTTTTACCGCAACAACTTCAATTCCCTCTATACCTTTTGCCACATTATAAACCGCTTCTAATGCATCCGGTTTATTATTCTCTATAGCAATAAAACCTTTTTCGACATTTAAAGCCCTCATGAAAACCCTAAGCCCGTACAAAACATCCTCAGGTTTTTCCACCATAAGTCTATGGTCAGAAGTTAAATAAGGTTCACATTCCGCTCCGTTCAGTATGATCGTGTCCACGACCTTCCCCGGTGGTGGTGAAAGCTTCACATGAGTGGGAAATGCCGCTCCTCCCATACCTACAATACCCGATTCCTTGATTATATTTAATATTTCCTCAGAAGTTAATTGGCTTATATCAGGATTGGGATTTATTCTTTCATAGACCGTATTTTGCATATCATTTTTAATTACTACGCATTGTACGGCTCCTCCTCCCGATGTAAGTCTCGGTTCTATGGATGTAACTTCGCCGGATATACTTGAATGAACCGGGGCTGAGACAAAACCTTTCGCTTCACCTATTTTCTGCCCAATCTTAACCTTATCACCAACTTGTACCATCGGTTCACAAGGTGCTCCGATATGTTGTATCATCGGTATTGCAACAGTATCGGGGGATTTAGACTGAATGATGCTTAGCTTCTCAGTTGATGTTTTGCTATGGGGCGGATGAGTCCCGCCTTTAAATGTCAAGATTTTTAAATTCAATATCCTCACCCCTTGTAATATAAAGTTGTAATTTGTCAATATAATATCACGTTTCTTATTATAATACCATTAATAAATTAAATCAATTATTGTAATTATATTCTAAGAGACGCATAAAAAATTACTTCAATTATCAAACCTTCGCAGCCCTTTTTCTATTATCAAAAATAAAACAAATAAAAGGTCAGGTGAGCGTAAATCCTCAACTGACCTAATAGTTTGAAAAATAAATCTTTTTATTTTCTTTTAATAGCCTTAAATGGACATTTTTGCATGCATACACCGCATTTTATACATTTATCCTGATCTATCGTATACACTTCTTTAATCTTTCCTGAAATAGCCGATGTAGGACAATTCTTTGCGCATATTCCGCAACCTTTGCATAGTTCGGGAACTATCACATAACGTAGTAGAGCTTGACATACGCCAGCCGGACATCTTTTTTCTTTAATGTGGGCTTCGTATTCGTCTCTGAAATATCTGATTGTGGACAGCACCGGGTTGGGTGCCGTTTGTCCCAAAGCGCAAAGGGCTGATGCCTGAATGTTTTCAGCTAGTTTTTCCAATCTTTCAAGGTCTCCGTCTTCACCTTTCCCAGCGATGATTTTTTCAAGAATTTCATACATTCTCTTCGTGCCTTCTCTGCAGGGTGTGCATTTTCCGCAGGATTCATCTACGGTGAATTCCAGGAAGAACCTTGCTATATCAACCATACAGTTGTCTTCATCCATTACGATCAATCCGCCGGAACCCATCATGGAACCTATTTCCTTAAGACTGACGTAATCTATGGGAACGTCCAGTTTGGATGCAGGTACGCAACCGCCGGAAGGACCCCCTGTTTGAGCCGCTTTAAATTTCTTACCGTTGGGACATCCTCCGCCGATTTCTTCTACTATTTCTCTCATGGTTGTACCCATGGGAACTTCAACCAAACCGGTATTGTTAATCTTTCCGCCTACCGCGAAAACTTTGGTTCCCTTTGATTTGTCAGTACCTATGGATGAGAACCACTCGGGTCCTTTATTTATTATATTGCAAATATTTGCGTAGGTTTCAACGTTATTAAGAAGGGTGGGTTTACCGAACAATCCTTTGTTTGCCGGGAAAGGAGGTCTCGGTCTTGGCATTCCCCTTTCTCCTTCAATAGATGCTATTAAAGCTGTTTCTTCGCCGCATACGAATGCCCCGGCACCAAGCCTGATTTCAATATCAAAATCAAAACCTGTACCTAAAATGTTCTCACCCAATAGTCCATATTCTTTAGCCTGGTTAATTGCTATACCGAGTCGTTTGACAGCAATAGGATACTCTGCTCTGACATATATATATCCCTGATGACCGCCGATGGCATAACCGGCTATGGTCATTGCCTCTAAAACAGCATGGGGATCACCTTCCAATACACTTCTGTCCATAAACGCGCCCGGGTCACCCTCGTCCGCGTTACAGCATACGTATTTTATATCGCCTTTAGCCGCAGCCGCAAAGCCCCATTTTAAACCTGTTGGGAATCCGGCACCGCCTCTTCCCTGAAGGCCGGACTGTTTTATTATATCAATAACTTCTTCAGGCTTAAGCTCTGTTAAACATCTTGTCAGCGCTTTATATCCGTCAAAAGCGATATATTCGTCTATATTTTCAGGATTTATAACTCCGCAATTCCGTAGTGCAAGTCTCATTTGTTTTTTATAAAAACCAACGTCATTTATTGATTTAACTCTATCTTCCACAACCGTTTCGGCATAAAGAAGTCTTTTTACCACTCTTCCTTTTACCAAATGCTCTTTAACTATTTCTTCAACGTCCTCAGGTTTTACTTCACTATAAAAAGCCGCTTCCGGATAAATAATTACGATTGGTCCCAATGCACATAATCCAAAGCATCCGGTTCTTTCCACGATGATTTCATTTTCCATCCCGTGTTTTTTTATTTGCTCTTCAAAGTTTAGTGCTATCTGCTCCGAATTTGATGATGAACAACCTGTCCCTCTGCAAATCATGATAT
>CAYXAT010000009.1:0-27060 GCA_964462065.1 uncultured Clostridiaceae bacterium
GTATAGGAAATCATGATGATACCAAAACAATAAAAAAGTTTTGCAATAGAAGTATCATAATCGAAAAAATAAAAGTCATTGATGTTTTTGATGCAACTGCTTCTGTAAGTCATTTTCCTTATGAGATTATCGAAATGCCTTCAACATATAATTTTTTTGGTCATGACGTTACTTTGGGAAGTGATATTGTAAAAGACAGAGTCTATCTTAATGGAATAAACAGTATTAATATTGTAACAAAGGATACAAAGAAAATCTTTTACTTGCCTTATCCTGCTACAGTGAATGATTCCAGATTACTAAAAAGAAAGATAGGGTTGTAGAAAAGTGGAACGTGGAAAGCGGAATAGTTGGATAGTTGGAAGACGTAGAGGCGGACGACCCTGTCCGCCCGTGATAAGATTCTTCAGTCGCAATACTCCTTCAGAATGATAACCTGAGTGAAACATGGAATGTAGGCGGTTGGTAGGATGTAATAAAAATATAATTGTTTAAAGGGGGATTAACATGATCTCATTAGTTAGGAAAAGCACAAAGTACTTAATAATCGAAACTAGCAATCTAGTGAAAATGGACAGTTACCTAATAGAAAACTTTAACGCATTAAAATCAAATGTACATACCGTATCCGCACAATCCAATGAGGATTATACGGTACTTTATCTTACAGATGACATTAATAAACCTTCTATTATAAGTGATAAATCATGTGTTTACTTAATCTCGTCGGACCTGGACTCTATTTTAAGTGACATAATTAATGAAAAAACCTATAGTCTCATTAAAAATGTAAAAATTGCACCGCGTTTTATTATCTTTAGAACCTTCGGTGATGTCAACAAAATCATTTATTCAATTCTTAAAGATTATGACGGTAAAATTAGTGATATGATAGAAACTGCATATAACCTTGACCTAAGCTGCAGCCTTATCGGATTCACCGATAAGCCTCTGAACAGGAATCTGGGCTTAAACGATTTCTATGAAAAATGCTTGCAAATCGACTATAACACAAAAAGTCTTTATCGAAATCTTAAAATGAATGCTTTAAGATATCTTAATGAAGGGCTTGCAAACAAGAATTGGTATGAGATGGAGATAAGAATATATGATATCTATAATGCATATCCCTTTCATTACAGAAGACTTATGCACATAATAGAACATTTGGAGTTAGGTATTGTCCTAGGTGAGTCCTGGACAAAAGATTATCCTTTCGTTTTAATGCCTGTCGGGGTTTACAGCTTAAAGTTTTTTACTTTCTTTGAGCCTTCTTATATAAAAGGCATTATGATGGGTCTTGAACATGATGATGAAGGAGTGCGCCTTTGTGATTTGGATGTTTATTATAACAGAAAAAAACTCTCGTGGAGAGAATTCGCCAGGGAAAAAGGCTCTACAAAGGAAAGCACAAGGCAAACCTTCAGAAAGAAACTTATTGATATGTTAAGTCCCGAATCGGCTAAATACATATTAGAAATAGAAAAAGAAACATTAAATAGCAGAAAATAAAATACTGTTGTTGGATGTTGGAAAAAGCGGCCATAGGCCGCCTTTTATATTATAAACCTCAGTATAAAGATTAAGGATAATATATACATTACTATTGACACTTCTTTGGCCTTTCCCGTTAACGCTTTTAAAAGTGTGTAAGATAGCATTCCAAATACTATGCCTTCAGAAATACTATAGGCTATAGGCATCATGATAATTGTTAAAAATGCGGGAATAGCTTCAGTAAAGTCTTCTAAATTAATTTTCATGATAGGTTCCATCATAAACAATCCAACTAATATTAAAGCCGGGGCAGTAGCTGCACTTGGTATTATCAAGAAAATCGGTGAAAATAAGAGTGCGAAAAAGAAAAGTATTCCGGTAGTCAATGACGTCAAACCGGTCCTGCCTCCTTCAGCAACACCGGAAGCGCTCTCAACATAAGTTGTAACCGTACTTGTTCCGAATATTGCCCCTATTGTTGTTCCTACGGCATCAACCAACAAGACACGACCGGCTTTTGGAAGCTTTCCTTCATCATCCAACATATCAGCCTTTGAAGATACACCTATAACGGTTCCCACTGTATCAAATACGTCAACAAAAAGGAAAGTAAAGATAATTATTAGAAAGTTTACACTAAATATTTCCGACCAGTCTACCTTAAACGCAGCAAGGAAGGTAGGAGACATAGATGAGATTTCTATAATACCATCGGGTAGTTTTGTAACACCTAAAAAAAATCCTACAACTGTTGAAATTAAAATGCCAATGAATAAAGCACCTTTTACTTTTTTATAAAGTAAAATACCTGTAACAATAAGTCCGATTACTGCCAATACAGCATTTGGGTTTTTCATGTCTCCCAATTGCAAAATTGCACCACCTGCTTCCACAATTCCGGCATTTACAAAACCTATAAATGCTATGAAAAGACCTATACCAACGCTCACAGCATATTTCAAGTTTGTGGGTATAGAATCAATGATTGCTTCTCTAACCTTAAGAAATGACATTATTATAAATATAATACCCTCAACAAAAACCGCAGCCAAGGCTAATTCCCAACTGTAACCCATTCCCAAAACAACTCCAAAAGCAAAAAAAGAATTCAGTCCCATACCCGGTGCCAGTGCGAAAGGATAATTAGCGTAAAAAGCCATAAAAATTGTTGTTATACCTGCCGATAGACATGTTGCGGTAAGTACGGAACCAAAGTCCATTCCTGTCTCTGACAAGATAATTGGATTCACTATGATTATGTAAGCCATGGTCATAAAAGTGGTAAGACCGGCAATAATCTCTGTTCTAGCCGTAGTATTATGTTCCTTCAGCTTGAACATATTTTCTAAGTTCATAAAAATTCCTCCATTTCTTTAGTTGGTTTAAGTCTATACTATTTTTACTTCAGTTACCGATTATATACTTTTACTATACTTCACCTCCGAAACCAGTTTAAAAATGAAATCATTAAACATGCAAATTATATTATATATTAATATATATTTCCAGCAAAAAACAATTCTCTTTCTTTTTATACTATTTATTGCAACAAAAATCAACAACTTTCACTAAAACAAATAACTCCAGAGTAACAAAAAAACCACCGTTGTATGCCTGAGATATTTATGTTTAGTATTCACTTTTTAAATAAAATTTAAAGCCCCGTTTTTATATTAGCAACGGAGCTTTAATAAAACTATTCTTTTTATTATTCTAAGGGTCTCATCGTCGGAAACAAAATGATGTCTCGAATTGAATATGAATCCGTCAAAAACATTATTATTCTGTCTATACCAATTCCCATACCGCCTGTCGGAGGCATGCCTACTTCCAAAGAATTAACAAAATCCTCATCCATTGCATAGGCTTCATCATCGCCATACTCTTTATCCTGCATTTGCTGCAAGAATCTTTCTTTCTGAACTATAGGATCATTTAATTCTGAGTATGCATTTGCGACCTCTCTACCATATATAAATGCTTCAAATCTTTCCGTTATTGTGGGGTCATCCTTTTTGGCTTTAGTTAAAGGCGAGATTTCAACCGGGTAATCAATAATAAAAGTAGGCTGAATCAAATGTTCTTCCACATAAACTTCGAATGCCGCATTCAATATATCTCCCCATGTACAATACTTAAGATCCTTTTTCAATTCATCAACTACATCGAGCTTTACCGCTATTTCCCTTGCTGCCTCATCACCTTTTATTTCTCTAAAATCAACGCCTGAATACATCTTAACGGCATCTATCATGGTCATCTTCTTCCAAGGGGGTGCCAAGTCAATTTCTGTCCCTTGATAAACTATCTTTGTAGTTCCCAAAGCTTCCTTGGCGCAATAAGCCACGCATTGTTCACAATGATCCATCATATCATTATAATCTGCATAAGCTTGATATAACTCAATCATTGTAAATTCCGGATTATGCCTGATACTTATGCCCTCGTTTCTGAAGTCTTTACCCATTTCGTAGACTCTTTCAAAACCGCCCACTATAAGTCTTTTTAAGTACAATTCTGTGGCAATTCTTAAGTATAAATCAATACCTAATGCATTACTGTGAGTTTTAAACGGTCTTGCCGCGGCACCGCTGGCGATAGTTGCGAGCACAGGGGTATCTACCTCCAAGAAATCTCTTTCGTCAAAAAAGCGCCTTACTGCCTGAATTATCTTGGTTCTCTTTTCAAAGGTTGCCCTTACTTCCGGGTTTACTATTAAATCGACATATCTTTGTCTGTATCTGATATCCACATCTTTTAGTCCATGCCACTTTTCGGGCAGGGGTTGAAGAGACTTTGTCAATAAGTGAACTTCTTCCGCGTGTATTGATATTTCGCCCATCCTTGTCTTAAAAACTTTACCTTTAACACCGACAATATCTCCGATATCAAAATTTTTAAACTCGCTATAAGCTTCTTCACCTAAGTCATTTGTTTTTGCATATACTTGAATTTTATCATACCTATCTTGAACATCAAAAAAAGATGCTTTACCCATATCTCTCATAGACATTATTCTTCCGGCTACAGACACTAACTGGCCTTCCGTTTTCTCATAATCTTCTTTTATTTCATTCGAATGATAGGTTACATCATATTTTACAATGTCAAAGGGATTCTTTCCTGTTTCTTTAAGTCGTTTCAGTTTATCTCTTCTAACTCTTAATATTTCATTCAGATTCAATTCTTCATTCGTCATCTAAATTCCCCCTATTTATTGATTTGTAAAATCTTGTATTTTATTATACCATCCGGTATATGGATAATTACTTCCTCATTAATAGTTTTCCCTAATATAGCCTTTCCTACCGGAGACTCATTGGATATTTTCAAATTAATCGGATCTGCTTCGGCCGAACCGACCAATGTATACTCTACTTCATCCTCATATCCTTCATCTTCTACTCTCAGCCGTACTTTGGCACCTACACTTACTTTTTCTGTATCAATGTCCTCATCGTCTATTACTTTTGCGCTTTTTAATATATTCTCCAGTTGAGCTATTCTTCCTTCTATAAAAGCTTGCTCATTTTTTGCCTCATCATACTCGGAGTTTTCTGAAATATCCCCGAATGCCAATGCCTGTTTTATTCTTTGTGCTACTTCAGCTCTTTTTTTTGTTCTTAAAAGGTTTAATTCATCTTCCAACTTAGCCAATCCGGATAATGTTAATAAGTTTTCCTTATTAAACGTCATATTTTTGTCTCCCCTTTAAAAATAAATATTTTTATTAATGTAGATAATATATGTGACAGAATAATTTTTATGCTTTTAAAAAACCCGTTCTTATAGGTATTAACATAACAAGCACTGCAAAAGAACCCCCTTTCAGTGCTTGCGTATCTAGTTATTTGTTAATTATAAAATAGCACTTTATTATTGTCAAGGTTTTATTAAAGTCCCTTTATTTCCCTCTTTTATGCTTATCAAAAAGCTTTTTCTATTCTTTAATTTTATTCTATAATTCCTTTAATTCTTTATATTATCGTACCTAAATATGCCGTTATACACTCTCTGTAGCTAATTCATCAAATTCGATGACTCGTGGCCTAAAATCTACCTCCTCCAAAAACCTCAAGTATTCTTCGTTCCCAATCTCTTCCGGATCTTTCCCTATCATGGCTACAGCAAGGGCCTCAATAACATTAACACCAAATGATCTGCCTGATAAATCCGGTGTGGAAGTTACCAAGGTTTTTATGTTTTTCCCCTTAAGCCAATATACATCATCCTCGGTAACAGTATTTGTTACTATTATTTTATCTTTTGTGTTTGCAGGTAAATGACGTTTTATGTAATGGAAATCACCGGCTATTACATCTGCTTCATGAAAATATTTATCCGTTTTACCTGCTGTTCTCTTTCCCTCATTTTGAGCCTTGCCCGTAGGATAAAGCATCTCAAACGGAAGTCTGCAAACAATAGGGGCAGCAATCGACGCAATTATTTCAAGCCTTTTCAATGAATATACAGGTATATTTAATCCTAATGCAATCATCACATCTCCTATGATTAGTTTACAACCTAATTCTTCAAAGCCAACGGCCATCCCGTACCTATCCACTGCTGTTAAAATAAAAACCTTTTTATCTTTAAGCGGAATTATTGTATCGTTGATGAATTTAGGCAATTCTCTTTCCAATGAAGCTTTAAGAGCAGATCCATCAACCATTGGAGTAATTCTTGCCGCATCTCTTATGGGCAATGAATCCTTAATAATAAACTTCTTGCTACTTGTTCTAATAAATATATCAATGCCACCCATTCCAAATGCATCGATTTTCCCGTCCAGTTCCTTGATTATCTTTATGGCTTTTTGCATATCACCGTCAGTGCCAATTCTTTCGACGATAATGTCCTCTCCCCGAATATTTAATTTTACTTTATGATCTCTATTAGATGATCCTATGCTCACGCTTACCACACGTTTCATGCCTCTACCCCCTTTCCTATAATTTTAGGGTCTTCTACATTTTAATCATTTACTACTTGTGTTATTCGTATTTAAAACATATTCTGTTGCAAATAGTTCGTTAACAATTCAATTATTCCTTTTTTATCTTCAATTTTAAATAATCGATTTTTTACACAATTGGAATTAGGTAGCCCTTTCAGATACCAGGCTATATGTTTACGCATCTCCTTAACCCCTATATATTCGCCTTTTACTTCTATTATTCTATTCAAATGCTCTATTACCATGCTTATCTTATCTTCTGCAGAAGGTTCCCCAATTAGAACACCACTTCTTAAATATGAAGAAATCCTTTGAAATATCCAAGGGTTACCCTGAGCACCTCTCCCAATCAAGATTCCGTCACAACATGTTTCTTCAAACATCTGCTTTGCATCTTCCGGAGTAAAAATATCACCATTGCCTATCACAGGTATTGTGATTCTTTCTTTTACTTGTTTTATTATGCTCCAGTCTGCTTTGCCGCTGTAAAACTGCTGCCGTGTCCTTCCATGCACTGTAATAGCATTTGCCCCATTTTCTTCCGCAATGGCGGCAATCTGTACCGCATTTATACTTTCATCATCCCAACCTTTTCTTATTTTGACCGTCACGGGAACTTGTACTGCACCGGTTACCGCGGCAATAATTTTTCCTGCCAGCTTCGGTTCCTTCATAAGTGCACAACCGTCTCCGTTATTAACAATCTTAGGGGTGGGGCAACCCATATTTATATCTATTATATCCGCGCCGAGGCTTTCCAGTTGCACTGCCGAATATGCCATGATTTCCGGCTCTCTCCCGAAGATTTGAAATGCTACCGGTCTTTCCCCTTCGTCTATTTTGACCAAATTTACAGTGTTTTCATTTTTATAATAAATGCCTTTTGCGCTTATCATTTCTGTATAAACCAAACCACAGCCGAACCTTTTGCAAATCAATCTAAAAGCCATGTCGGTTATCCCTGCCATTGGTGCCAAAAATATATTATTTTCTATTTTAAGTTCGCCTATAAACATAGCGCCTCCGATATTTGGATGTTGTATGTTAGTGGTTAGGGGTTAGTTTTCCGATTTGTTTCTTTCATATATAATCCTTAGGCCTTCCAGAGTTAAAAGTCCGTTTACTACATCGATCGATTCTGATTCCGAAGCAATAAGGCGTGCTAGACCGCCGGTTGCTATAACTTTTGTATTATCATTTTTTATCTCTTTTTTCATTCGTTTGACAATATAATCTACCTGCCCTACAAATCCAAAAATTATACCTGCCTGCATGCTGTTTATAGTGTTTTTACAGATTACCGTCTGTGGTTTTATAAGCTCGACTCTGGGCAGTTTTGCTGTCCTTTGAAATAGGGCATCCATTGAAATCTGGATTCCCGGGGCAATGGCACCACCAATGTACTCTCCGCTTTCCGATATGGCACAAAAAGTTATTGCAGTTCCGAAATCAACTATTACCAGAGGACCTCCGTATAGCTCGTAAGCCGCTATTGCATTAACTATTCTATCGGCTCCAACCTCTTTGGGATTATCGTATCTTATATTTATTCCCGTTTTTATTCCGGGTCCTACAACCAAAGCTTCCTGCTTAAAATACTTTCTGACCATGTGTTGCAAAGTATACATTATGGTTGGAACTACCGATGAAACTACTATGGAATTAACATTTTCGGCATTATATCCGCTATAACTGAATAATTGATAAACCATCATACCGTACTCGTCTGATGTTTTATTTGCATCGGTTTTAATTCTCCAATAGTCCAAGAGAATCTTTTCTTCGTATAATCCCAAAACCGTATTTGTATTTCCTACATCTATAACCAAAATCACGGTTAAACGCTCCTCTTTATTTAATTTAAGCCAGGCATTCGCCTGGCTTTTCTAAATTTTTTTCGCTTTCTTTAATGCGGCAATCACTGCAGATACCACCAATACGGCAACTATTATTTCCGGAATACCGTTAGTTGAAGCTATCCCGAAAATCAATGCAGCTGCTTTTGATTTATCCTGCCCCAAGGCTTCCGCAAATCGTGCACCGTAGAGTAAGTAAATCATTCCTAAAACACCGATAGTGTTGGTCAATGTGCCTATTGCCGCGGATACAGAAGCTCTGCTTGTGGCCTTGTAAGAATAATAAGCGGTAAGACCGATTAATACTCTGGGTAAAACAGCAACTAAAGGATTTAAAAACACAAAAGACGTTATTGTGGGGGCCATAACGGCTTGTATCATGCTGAATATACCGAATATTAAACCGATACCTATGCCCACCAAGGGACCTTCCATAACAGCTCCGATTATTACGGGCAAATGCATAATTGTGGCTTTTGTCGGTCCTATAGGTATAAAACCCAAAGGCGTGCTCCCCAAGAGTATTGATATAGCCGCAAGCATTCCTGTAATAGCCATTTTTCTGATTGAACTGTAAGACTTTACTTTTTCACTATACATTTTACACCTCCGTTCCGATTCCGCTGAGGATACCGGACGATAACTCCTTGTTATTTAATAGTCCGACTCATTTAAGATGTCGGCAAATAAATTTTATCACCATTATTTATTAAATTCAACAACTTTTTCGTATTCATAATTTTCTATAAATTACACCAAAGAATATACGAAAATTCATATTAATTATACATATCCGTATATACCTCTGACAGAGACTTCCCCGGATGACAGTTCTATTATTTCCCCGTTTTTCAGTTTTATTAAAAGTCTTCCCAAACTGTCTATATCTACTGCCGTTCCTATGAAATCTTCTTTATTAAATGAAAACTTTATTTCTTTGCCCAATGTAACACTTATTTTTTTATATTTGTATAGAAGGTCTTCAATATTTTTACTTTCAATAAAAGCCATATATAGACTTTCAAAGTTCTCTATCACTTTAGCCAATAGCGCCTTACGGTCTATCGCTTCTCCCTTTTCAATTCTTAAAGAAGTAGCGGTATTTAAGCTGTTTGCATAGAAGGATTTTTCCTCGATATTGACATTAATCCCTATACCTACAATAAGGTAATTAATTCTATCAATCTCCGCACCCATCTCGGTAAGTATACCACAAGCCTTCCTACCGTCTATTACTATGTCGTTAGGCCATTTTATTAGTGCATCCAATTCCAACATATCCCTGATACTTTTAGCTGCAGCGTAGGCTGCCAGTATTGTCAGCTGAGATGCCTGCTCCGGCTTTAAATTCGGCTTCAAAAGTATGGACATCCATATGCCCTCTCCTTTAGGCGATATCCAATTCCGTCCAAGCCTCCCTCTTCCCGTCGTTTGTTCCTCCGCTATTATTATAGTCCCCTCTACAAATTCCTTTCCGCAAATCTTTTTACCATAATTATTAGTGGAGTCTATCGATTCAATAAATATAATTTCATTACCTATAATTTTTGTATTCAGCAATCTTTTTATTTCTGCAGGATATAAGGTATCCGGGGCATCAATAAGCATATAGCCTTTATTTGTGGAGGATTCTATTATGTACCCTTCCTCCTTGAGCTTATTAATGTTCTTCCACACCGATGTTCTTGTTACACCTAATTTTTTGCTGAGTTCTTCACCTGAAAGATATTTATTCTTGTTACTCCGCAACTCTTCCAATACCGTATTCTTCATTGAAAATCTCCTTTTGTCTTATAATCATATTATATAGATAATTCCCAATTATTCAATGATAAAGCGTATTTAATATATGATGAAAGAAATGCCTTTATTGTATCCGCATACCTACATAAAAAGCCAAGTCTTCCGACTTGGCTTTTTCTATTAAAAATTACACATTGAGAGCAATACTCCGGCTGCCACTGCAGAGCCGATAACTCCTGCCACATTGGGTCCCATAGCATGCATCAAAAGGAAATTTGATGGATTTGCTTCTTGACCTACTTTTTGAGATACCCTCGCAGCCATAGGCACTGCAGATACTCCCGCAGACCCTATAAGCGGATTTACCTTGCCACCGGTCATCTTGCACATTATCTTTCCGAAGATTATTCCTCCGGCAGTTCCTCCGGAGAAAGCTGCTAATCCTAAGAAAATAATCGCCAATGTTCTGGGTGATAAGAATATTTCACCGTTTGCGGTAGCCCCTACTGTTACTCCTAAAAATATTACAACTATATTCATGAGTTCGCCTTCTGCTGTTTTCATCAATCTGTTCAATGTACTTTGCAGCATTGCCGCTTCTCTTAGTATATTGCCCAGCATAAGTAATCCTATTAATGGCGCTGCTGCAGGTAATAATATAGAAACAACCAAAGTAACTAATACAGGGAACACTATTCTTTCTAATTTTGATACAGGCCTTAACTGTTCCATTTTTATTTCTCTTTCTTCTTTCGTAGTTAAAGCCTTCATGATAGGCGGTTGAATAAGCGGAACCAAAGCCATATAAGAATATGCCGCTACAGCTATCGGGCCTAAAAGGTGTGGTGCCAATTTTGCCGTAAGGTATATAGCCGTCGGACCGTCAGCTCCGCCTATAATTCCTATGGAAGCAGCTTCAGGAATGGTAAATCCGAGTCCCGGTACAAGGTTAAGTGCTAAAGCGCCTAAAAACGTAGTGAAGATTCCAAGTTGAGCTGCTGCACCCAAAAGTAAGCTTTTAGGATTTGCAATAAGGGGACCGAAATCCGTCATAGCCCCTACACCCATGAATATTAGCGGCGGATAGATGCCCAATTTAACTCCTCTGTATAACCAATAAAGAACTCCGCCGGGATCAACCATTTCTCGTATTGCAAGACCTGTTTCGGGATCAGTTACCGCCACATAAGACGGCCCATCCATTAATCCTGCCAGCGGAAGATTTGCCAAAAGCATACCAAATGCTATAGGTAAAAGCAGTAAAGGTTCAAAACCCTTAACCAAGGCAAGATATATAAGGACAAATGATACAATCATCATTACTATTTGCTGCCATGTGGCAGCGCTAAAACCCATACTTAAATAAAAAGCTTTTAAAGCTTCGCCTAAAGTCATTAAAATACCTCCATTCAAAGTTTTGAGGCTTACTCAAGAGTAACCAAAACCTGCCCTGTGTTTACGGATTCTCCTGCACTGACAGCTACGGATGCAACCGTTCCGTCTCCTGCAGCCATTATTTCATTTTCCATCTTCATTGCTTCAAGCACACATAGAACCTGTCCTTTTTTCACTGCATCGCCGACCTTCACATTTACAGCCAATATAGTCCCCGGCATAGGAGCCTCTATCGTGGTTGCTCCGGCCGATGCCGCTGCCGGTGCTGCTTTTGGTGCAGGTGCAGGTGCAGCTGCAGGAGCCGCTTTCGGTGCGGGCGCAGGTGCCGCCGGTGCTACTTTGGGCGCCGGAGCTGCCGGTGCCGCAACCGGTGAACCGTCTCTTACCTCTTCTACTTCTACTTCATAACTGTTTCCGTTAACATTTATTATAAATTTTCTCATTCTTATACCCTCCTAAAATCTACTATATAATTGCTCTTGTCTGCCTAGTTTAGCCCATACCGGGGTGTTATCGCCGGTTCTTACTATCGATTTGATAACTAAATTGCTGCCACTTTCCATAAAAGCCGCCAATGCCGCACTTATTACCGCTATCAGTTCATCATTGTCTTTTTCCTCTGCAACAACTTCTGTTAATTCAACTTCATTTGTTTGCGATACCTCTACCGCTACCGGTTTACCCCCATCGGGTTTCCCACCGTTTGAACCTTTGTTTGATATAACCTTCAGTATATCAAGCATATATGCCAATCCTATTAGGATTATGAAACACATGCTAAACCCTACTAAGGTAACTATCAATCCATATCCTAACATTTCCGGGACAGTTGTCATTTACTCTCTCCTCCTTATACGGGTAAATTGCCGTGTTTTTTAGCCGGTCTTGTTTCACGTTTGCTTTCCAACATATCAAACGCCGAAATCAATCTTTGTCTTGTCACGGAAGGTTCAATTACATCATCTACATATCCCCTTTTTGCCGCAACGTATGGGTTTGCAAATTTATCTTTATATTCTTGAATCTTTTCATTTCTGATTGCAACCGGATCATCTGCTGCTTCTATCTCTCTTTTAAATATTATATTGGCAGCCCCATCCGGCCCCATTACCGCTATTTCTGCTGAGGGCCATGCAAATACCTGATCGGCACCCATATCTTTGCTGCACATTGCCAAATAAGCTCCGCCGTATGACTTTCTTACAATAAGAGTAACCTTGGGAACTGTTGCCTCACTGTATGCGTAAAGCATTTTGGCACCGTGTCTAATGATACCACCATATTCCTGATTTGTTCCCGGTAAGAAACCCGGTACATCAACTAGCGTAAGCACGGGAATATTGAAAGCATCGCAAGTCCTTATAAATCTTCCGCCCTTATCGGATGCATTTATATCAAGGCATCCCGCCAATACTTTGGGTTGGTTGGCTATTATGCCAATACTTTTACCGTTTAATCTTGCATACCCGGTTATAATATTCATGGCATAGTGCTGCTGCACCTCCATAAAATCACCGTTATCTACCAACGCCCTTATTACTTCCTTCATGTCATATGCTTTATTGGGATTATCCGGCACCATATCATTAAGTACCTCTTCCACTCTGTTTATATCATCATCGCATTCAAATACCGGAACACCTTCCATATTGTTAGAAGGCAAGAAGCTTAATAATCTCTTGATTTCTCCGATACACTCTTCTTCATTATCGCTGATAAAATGTGCTACGCCGCTTATTTGATTGTGAGTCATTGCTCCACCTAATTCTTCAAATGTAACATCCTCGCCTGTAACCGCTTTTATAACCTGCGGTCCTGTTATAAACATCTGGCTGGTCTTATCCACCATGAAAACAAAATCTGTTAGAGCCGGAGAATAAACCGCACCGCCGGCACAAGGGCCCATAACTACGGATATTTGAGGAATAACTCCCGAGGCTATAGTATTGCGATAGAATATATTGCCGTATCCCGATAGTGCATCGACACCTTCCTGAATCCTTGCACCGCCCGAATCATTAATTCCTACCAATGGTGCTCCCATCTTAAGTGCCATATCCATTACCTTGCATATTTTTTTAGCATGCATTTCTCCCAAGGAACCACCGACTACAGTAAAATCTTGAGCAAAAGCATAAACCAGCTTACCTTCAACAGTACCATAACCGGTAACAACTCCTTCTCCGGGTGCTTCAACATCTTGCATACCTAATTCAGTGCAGCGATGCTTAACAAAAGCATCAATTTCAACAAAACTGTTTTCGTCAAAAAGTAGAGCTAATCTTTCCCTTGCTGTCATTTTGCCTGCATCATGCTGTTTTTTAATTCGTTTCTCGCCGCCACCTAAAGCGATGTTTTGCTTTAAATCTTGAAGTTCTTTAATTTTTTCCATTGACATTTTACCACTCCTATTCTTTCCTTTCACATAACTCTACTAAAACACCGTTTGTGCTCTTAGGATGTAAGAAGGCTATTCTTGCGCCGCCGGCGCCGTAACGGGGTTTCTCATCAATAAGTCGTATTCCTTTTTCTTTCATCTCCTCCAATGCTTTTTCTATATTATCTACTTTAAAAGCTAAATGCTGTACACCCTGTCCTTTACTCTCTATAAATTTTGCAATGGGGCTGTCAGGTGAAGTTGCCTCCAATAATTCTATTTCAGTGTCCCCAAGGGGCAAAAAAGCCACTTTAACCTTTTGTTCCTCTACTGTCTCTATCCCCTGAAGCTTTAATCCCAAAATTTCTTCGTAAAATTTAACCGAGTCTTCCAAGTCATTGACGGCAATACCTATATGGTCCAATTTATTTACCATTTATTCTCCCCCCTTCATCATTTATTATATTTGATAATTCCGTTGCAGCAGCATATGTATCTTTTGATTTGCCATACACTTCCATTATTAAAGTAGATACATAATCTGTTTTCTGCTGCAATTTATTTACTTTATTTATTAAATTCTCTTTGAATATACCTATTATCTCTTCTTCGATGGCCTTTTTTCTTCTAATTTCAAAGTTACCGGATTCTATCATATAAAAGTTATGTTTTTCTATATCCTCGAATAATTCATCAATGCCAATATTGTCTATAGCTATGATATTCTTAACCGGCGGCCTGTAATCACTTTTACCGTTTAAGTCCAACATCATCTCTATTTCGGTTACAGTCCTTTCCGCACCTTCTCTGTCAGACTTGTTTACTGCGAATATATCTCCTATTTCCATAACACCGGCTTTTATAGCCTGTATATCGTCTCCCAGTCCTGGAACCATAATCATAACTACTGTATCCGCAACTTTGATAATATCTATTTCCGATTGCCCTACACCAACGGTTTCAATAAAAATATAATCGTACCCCATTATATCCATTACTTTAACCGCACCGTTTACCGATTTGGAAAGCCCGCCTAAAGCCCCCCTTGTCCCCATGCTCCTAATAAATATTCCTTCGTCAGTATTCAAATCGGACATTCTGATTCTATCACCCAAAATAGCTCCTCCGCTAAAAGGACTGGTGGGGTCAACGGCTATGATAGCAACCTTTTTGCCGGTTTTTCTGATATGTTTGGCCAGTTTATCGGTAACGGTACTTTTCCCCGCACCCGGAGGCCCTGTAATGCCTATAATCCTTGACCTGCCTGTTAAATGAAAAAACTCTTTTAATAATCTAATACCTTCTTCATTCTCGTTTTCGAGCATAGTTATGAGACGAGCAGCCGCTCTCTTTTCACCTTTTAACAAGCCTGTCCTAACATCCATTTTTCATCACCGTCCTTATGCCCTTTTTATGTTCTGTCTGATGAAATCTATAGTCACACTTGTGGGAGTGCCCGGTGTAAATATCCCTGCGACTCCCGCTTCCATTAGACCTGGGATATCTTCCTCGGGTATTACCCCTCCGCCGACTACTAAAATATCATCTGCTCCTTTTTCTTTTAAAAGATTGACAGTCTTAGGGAAAAGATGATTATGAGCTCCGGATAATATGCTTAGAGCAACACAATCAACGTCTTCTTGTATTGCAGCTTCTGCGATTTGCTCAGGAGTCTGCCTAAGTCCCGTATAAATAACTTCCATCCCCGCATCCCTAAGCGCACGAGCTACTACTTTTGCCCCTCTGTCATGTCCGTCAAGACCGGGTTTTGCAACTAAAACTCTGATTGGTCTGTTCATTTCTTCCCCTCCTTACAAAATAACAGATTGCTGATATTCACCGAAAACTTCTCTTAGAACATCACAAATTTCGCCTAATGTGGAATAAGATTTAACAGCTTCTATAATATACGGCATTAGATTTTCGTCTTTTGATGCCGCAACTTTAAGTGCATTCAGATCTTCTTCGACTTTTTTATTATCTCGTTCGTCTTTCAATTTTCTAATCTTTTCTTTTTGCATTTCGCCAACAGCGGGATCAACTCTGAGCAGACCTTTAGGTGTAGATTCTTTGATTTCAAACTTGTTCATACCAACAACTATTCTATCGCCTTTTTCAATCTCTTTCTGATATATATAGGCTGATTCTTGTATTTCTTTTTGTATGAATCCTCTTTCAATTGCTTTGGCTGCACCGCCCAAATCATCGATTTTTCTTATATATTCTGCGGCTCTTTTTTCAATTTCATCTGTCAGGCTTTCCACATAATAAGAACCTGCCAACGGATCTATTGTCTCGGTAACACCGCTTTCATATGCTACTATTTGCTGAGTTCTAAGGGCAATTCTTACAGAGTCTTCCGAAGGAAGTGCCAAAGCTTCATCCCTGGAGTTTGTGTGTAATGATTGAGTACCGCCCAATACAGCGGCTAAAGTCTGTACTGCAACTCTGACAACATTATTATCAGGTTGTTGGGCTGTCAGTGTGGAACCGCCTGTTTGAGTATGGAATCTGAGCATCAGTGATTTAGGATTCTTTGCACCGAATCTTTCTTTCATTATTTTTGCCCAAAGTCTTCTTGCCGCTCTAAACTTTGCTACTTCTTCAAATAAATCATTATGAGAATTGAAGAAAAATGAAAGCCTGGGCGCAAATTCATCTATGTCCAGACCTGCATCTATTGCCGCATTTACATAGGCTATGCCGTCAGCTAACGTAAAAGCAACCTCTTGAACAGCCGTTGAACCGGCTTCCCTGATATGATAACCGCTTATGGAAATTGTATTCCACTTAGGTACATTGGAAGCGCAGTATTCAAAAATATTGGTAATCAATCTCATGGATGCTTCCGTGGGGAAAATGTATGTACCTCTGGCTATATATTCTTTTAAAATATCGTTTTGGATTGTACCGGAAAGTTTATCCGGTGTTACGCCCTGTTTAGCCGCAACTGCAATATACATTGCCAGCAAAACGGATGCCGGTGCATTGATAGTCATTGATGTGCTTACTTTATCAAGGGGAATTCCGTCAAACAATATTTCCATGTCCTTCAAAGAATCGATTGCGACGCCAACCTTGCCCACTTCTCCTTCGGATAAAGGATGATCGGAATCATAGCCTATTTGAGTAGGCAAATCGAATGCAACACTCAGACCTGTCTGTCCCTGATTCAGTAAATACTTATACCTTTTGTTTGATTCTTCCGCAGTGGCAAAGCCCGCATATTGTCTCATAGTCCAAAGCTTACCCCTGTACATGGTGGGCTGAACGCCTCTTGTGTAAGGGTACTCTCCCGGATAGGAAAGATTCTCGTTATAATCAATCTCAGCTATATCTTCCGGATCATATACTCTTTTCAATTCGATTCCGGAACCATTGATGAATTCTGCCTTTCTTTCGGGTCTTTTGGCTAAAGTTTTCTCGATTTGGGACTTCTCCCATTCATCTTTTTTTGCTTTAATAGCACTAAGTTTTTCTTTACTATACATGCTATGCCTCCCTTAACTAAGATCATTTTTTATATGATAAAACTTGATTATGTAATTAGAATAATATGACATTTACTTCAACTATTTGTGTATGCCTTGTTGAATAATTTGAATGATATCTTTCATTCGATAACTATTTTGCAAGATTTCCTTCTTTATATATGATATCATATTTCCTTTATAAAGAGTACTACTATTTTTATTTATTTTTTAACAAAGTGAAAAAGGAAAGAGGAAAGTGGAAAGCGGAAAGCGGAAAGCCGAAAGTGAAATAGTTGGAAGAGTTGGAAGAGTTGGAAGGGCAGGAGAGCTATAGGGGAACGATGAGAAAACGATAGTTGATGGGTTATTTGATGATTGCCGTATGGTAACTAGGTTGTCATTCTGAAGGAGCCTGTGACTGAAGAATCTTTTAACTTTAGGGCAGGTCGCATAATATCAACTTTAGGGTATTCATTTAGGGTATTCATTTAGGGTATTCATTTAGGGTAAAGATCCTTCGCGGAATTGCAATGTAATTCCCTCAGGATGACACAATTCCACAATCTGTAAATATGTAACAATAGCCTAGCAATAGTTGAACGGCACTGCATAAAAAAAAGAGACGCAGTTTAATGCATCCCTTTACACAATCGGTTTAAAATAAACCGGTTATTACACCCTTTTCGTCAATATCTATCTTTTCAGCTGATGGAACTTTTGGTAATCCCGGCATTATCATGATATCACCGGTGAGTGCCACAATAAATCCGGCGCCTGCTGAAACCCTAACTTCTTTTACGTTGATTTCAAAGTTTTCCGGCCTTCCCAAGAGATCCGGGTTATCGGAAAGTGAATATTGTGTTTTAGCCATACATATTGGATATTTATCAAGGCCTAACTCTTCCAGTCTTTTTATCTCCTTATCAGCTTTGCCGGTGTATACTACACCTTTTGCGCCATACATTTCTTTAGCTATTTTCTCAATTTTATCTTTAATGGAATCCTCAGCGTTATATAAAAATTTAAATTTGCTTTCTTTTTCACATGCTTCTATAACCTTCTGCGCTAAATCAAGCCCGCCATCGCCGCCTTTTTCCCACACTTCGCAAATAGCAGCTTCAACTCCCTCAACCCTACAAAGCTCCATAAGTTTGGAAATCTCATTATCCGTATCTGTTATAAATTTGTTTACCGCAACTACTGCGGGAACTCCGAACTTTTTAATGTTTTCTATATGCTTTCTCAGATTGTCAAAACCTTTTTCTAAAGCCGGCACATTCTCCGTACCTAAATCAACTTTTTTGACACCGCCGTGCATCTTAAGAGCTCTGACAGTTGCCACCAGTACTACGGCAGAAGGTTCTATCCCCGCATATCTGCATTTGATATTCATAAACTTCTCGGCACCTAAATCTGCTCCGAAACCCGCTTCCGTAATTAAATAGTCAGCTAACTTTAACCCTAACTTGGTGGCAACTATACTGTTACATCCGTGAGCTATATTTGCAAAAGGACCGCCATGTATAAAGGCGGGAGTGTTTTCTAGCGTCTGAACCAAATTGGGTTTTATAGCATCTTTGAGAAGTAACGCCATGGCACCGTGGACTTTTAAATCTCCGGCTTTAATAGGCTTGTTATCGTAACTGTATCCTATAATAATATTAGAAAGTCTTTCCTTCAAATCCGTCATATCATTAGCTAAGCAAAGAATAGCCATAATCTCGGAAGCTACGGTAATCATAAATCCGTCCTGCCTGGTAAAACCGTTTGCTTTACCCCCCAAGCCTACAACTATATCCCTTAAAGCTCTGTCATTCATGTCCATGACTCTCTTCCATACTATTTGTCGCGAGTCGATGCCTAATGTATTACCTTGAGTGATATGGTTATCAACAGCTGCGGATAAAAGATTGTTAGCCGTGGTTATAGCATGCATGTCTCCGGTAAAATGTAAATTAATATCCTCCATAGGCACTACCTGTGCATAACCTCCGCCTGCTGCACCGCCCTTAATTCCGAATACCGGCCCCAGCGATGGCTCTCTCAGTGCTATAGCCGCATTTTTGTCAAGGCTGGCCATAGCTTCACCTAAGCCTACTGTAGTCGTTGATTTTCCTTCTCCCGCCGGAGTTGGTGTTATGGCTGAAACGAGTACTAACTTGCCGTCTTTCTTATCCTTAAGCCTCTCCCATATATCAAAACTTATTTTTGTCTTATAGTTACCGTAAAGTTCCAACTCTTCTTCCAATATTCCTATAGAAGAAGCTATTTCTTTGATTGGCTTGATTTCAGCCTCCTGGGCTATTTGTATGTCTGTCTTCATCTCACTTGCACCTCCGTAATTATCTAATTTTGTTTTCAAACCGCTTTCCCGTAAAACATCCTGCACCCTTGCACTAAAGTAATTTATATGTAAAAGGAATGGTCTTAGCCACTCCCTTTTATGCATTTGCAAATATCTCTTCAAATTCGTGATGGTCCAACTTTTCCTTTTCCAGCAAAGCATTAGCCACATCATGAAGTCTGTTGATATTGTCCCGTAAAATTTTCTCGGCTTTTTTATATGCTATCTCTATTATTCTAAATATTTCTTTATCTATTAATGCGGCAACCTCTTCACTATAGTTCCTGCCCCTTGCCAAATCTTTTCCTATAAATACTTCATCATGGTCTGTGCCGAAGGTCATGGGCCCCAAGGTTTCGCTCATTCCATACTCAGTAACCATTTGCCTGGCTATAGCTGTTGCCCTTTCCAAATCATTTTTGGCTCCTGTGCTCACATCGTCCAGAACCATCTTCTCCGCGACACGACCACCCAATAGCATTACGATTTTATCTTCAAGTTCCAACTTGGATATATAATACTTATCTTGCTTGGGCAATGATAAAGTATATCCTCCGGCTCTTCCCCTCGGTATAATAGAAACCTGATGTACCGGATCCGAATTGGGTATGAACTTCTGCACCACCGCATGGCCGGCTTCGTGATAGGCAGTAAGCTTTCTGTCTTGCTCACTTATTACCTTGCTTTTCTTTTCAGGTCCCGCGATAACCCTGAGAGTCGCCTCTTCAAGTTCTTTCATTTCAATTTTCTTTTTCTGCCTTCTTGCAGTCAATATCGCCGCCTCATTCATCAGGTTTTCCAAATCCGCCGGTGTGAAACCCGGAGTGCTCTTGGCTAAAACCTCAAGACTGATATCCTCACCCAAAGGTTTATTTCTTGCATGGATTTGTAATATTTCTTCCCTGGCTTTAATATCCGGAATCCCTACCGTAATCTGTCTGTCGAACCTGCCCGGTCTTAGAAGTGCCGGGTCCAATATATCCGGCCTGTTGGTGGCGGCTATAATTATGATTCCTTCGTTAATATTGAAGCCATCCATTTCAACAAGAAGCTGATTAAGCGTCTGCTCTCTTTCGTCATGACCGCCTCCCAGTCCTGCACCTCTGTGTCTGCCGACGGCATCTATCTCATCTATGAAAATTATACAAGGCGAATTTCTTTTCGCTTGCTCAAAAAGGTCTCTAACCCTGGAAGCACCGACTCCCACAAACATCTCAACAAAATCGGAACCGCTTATGCTGAAGAAAGGAACATCGGCTTCTCCCGCTACTGCTTTTGCTAAATAGGTTTTACCGGTTCCCGGAGGACCCACCAAAAGAACACCCTTGGGTATCCTGGCACCCAATTCCACGAATCTTCTGGGCTGTTTAAGAAAATCAACAATCTCTCCTAACTCTTCTTTCTCTTCATCCGCCCCGGCCACATCAGCAAAAGTTACCTTTTTCTTATCCGGAGTGACGAGCTTAGCCCTGCTTTTACCGAAAGACATCACACGGCTGCCACCGCCTTGGGTCTGTTGGCTGAATATGAAGAAAAACACTATTACCAAAACAATCAAAGCCGCAGAGGGAAGTATGGAAAGCCATACTGATGTCTGTTGCGGTTTGTCGTATACAATATTAATTATGCCACGCTCGGCGTAGTCCTGCGCCAACTCATTGAACTGACTGCTGGGCACTGTAACTTCAAATTTCCTGCCATCGCTAAGTTTACCGCTTATTACTGAGGTACCGCCAAAGTCCGCAACATGAACTTCCTTTATTTTCTTATTCTCGACTTCAGCTATAAATTGGGTATAAGTCAGCTTGGTTTTATTCTCATTGGTATTATTAAAAACCTGGGCGAAAAAGATTATTATTATAAAAATAAGTATATATAAACTTATACCTTTTAGAAATTTCTTCAAAAATTACCCTCCTTAAACAGTGTAAATAAATAACAAAACAATTGTATCATAGAGAGTTACAAAATACAATAAATAAGACCGGTATCTACTTAGAATAAACTTCCGGCTTCAAAACGCAGACGAAAGGTAAATTCCTATAAATTTCGTTATAATCCAAACCATAACCTACAACAAATTCATCGGGTATATGAAATCCCACATAATCCATTCTGACATTTGCTATCCTTCTATCCGGCTTTTCCAACAAAGTGCATACCTTTACGCTATTAGCATTTCTTGATTTTAAATAATCAACCAGATAATTTAAAGTGAGCCCAGTGTCCACTATATCTTCAACAATCAGGACATCCTTACCGGCAATATCCTTTTCCAAGTCTTTAATTATCCTGACCACCCCGGAGGACTTTGTTGAGTTACCGTAACTTGATACAACCATAAAATCCATGGAAAGCGGCAATTTAATCTCCCTTGATAAATCTGAAAGGAAAAGAACACATCCTTTTAAAACCCCTACTAACATTATATCCTTATCCTTATAATCCTCGGTTATAATCTTTCCCAGTTCCTTTATTTTTTCCCTAAGCTCCTCTTCAGTAATCAAAACATCAAGTATATCATTCTTCATTAGTTGTCCTCCTTGTAATTCTTATCCTTACGGCTTCTTTTGTATTCTCGGTGATTTTATATTTTTCACTTAACCGTTTTCCAACCACCCAAACAATTTCTTTTCCGTCCGCTATAAGCTCTATACTATCTCTTTCCTCCCTGGGAACCTTTTCATCTATAAAATAGCTTTTTAATTTTTTACTACCCTTAAAACCTATAGGTGAAAACATATCTCCCGCATTTCTGCTTCTTATTACCAAGCTATCTTTAATCCCTTCCTTATCTATATACACCTCATCGGTCATATATTTCAAATCGTAAATTTTTTCTTTGCTAACAGAGTCCAATAAAATCGATAGTTTCAAAGAGGGAATAAAATTATCCTTATCGAATTCCAGATTATAGCAGAACTTTTCAGTCTCTTCTTTTATATTATGTTTTATAATCAAATTATCATATGAAACATAAGCAATTATACCCTTTGGAAGCATAACTGCCGAGCCGGTTTTATTATTAATAATGTTGAGAATATCTTCAATATGTTTATACTCAATATTCTTTAAACTTCCCGACAGCTTTTCAATCCCAATCCTTATTACTCTTCTTTTTAAGGCTGTATGAAGACTGCTTAGTTTAATAATACTATATTTTATGCTGTTATCAAAGTGCTTCGCCACATCTAAAAATGCTTTTTGCGATTCTTTATCTAGAAAATCATTTTCTATAAAAACAATATCGGAAAATCTGTTGAGAGTATTCATTATATTCGCATTTAAATTTTCTTCTATATAAGGTATAAGCTCAAGCCTAACCTTATTTCTGCCGTAAATCGGTTCTAAATTTGTTTTATCGATTCTGGGAATTATACCATTAGTATCACAATATTCTTCTATATCTTTTCTGTTTGTGTTAATAAGAGGTCTGATAATTTTATCCCTGATGGCTTCAATACCTATTAGACCCTCTACACCGCTTCCGCGAATTAGATTCATGAATATTGTTTCAATATGATCATTAAGATTATGAGCTACCGCAATCTTATTTGCTCCTACTTTGCTGACTGCTTCATCATATAGCCGGTATCTTATAATTCTTCCCGCATCTTCGGCAGATAAACCGGATTCTTTTGCAAAAGCGGGGACATCAAAAACTTTAAAAAAAACAGGGATACCCCACTCACGGCATATATATTTCACATATTCTGCATCCCTGTCTGCTTCTTCACCGCGAAATTGATGATTTAAATGGGCCCCATAAATTGATAGATTATATATTTCCCTAAGCCTGATTAGAATATGAAGCATGCACATAGAATCGGGACCGCCGGAAATGCCTGCCACTATTTTATCGTTCATTTCTATCATATTGTATTTTTTTATTGTATTCTCTGCTTGCTGCAATGCATCAACCATGGTTCTCATCTCCGTTTATTCACTAAGCCATATTTATCTACTATTATACAATAAAAATGTTCCTCCGCAACATTTTTTCACCAGTGAATCTAGAGATTTCTCAATGCGTACGCAGGCATACTTACTCCTCTTGACAGCAAGGTAACTCCAATTGTATCTCCCGCTAAACGGTATAATTTCATTTCCCCGTTAAATAAAAAATAGCGGTAATACCCGCAAAAACATATATTTATAGAAATTTTTATTTACTTGACCTCCATAATTTTGTCGCCAGCACAGTCATATCATCTGCAGCTTTACCCCCGGATTCCACAAGACACCTTTCCAATATGTAATCCGCGAGTTTTTGCGGACTCCTGATGTTTATCTCCTCTATTATATCCGCTAACCAATTCTCCTTATCTATCTCATTTATATTCGCTTCCAAGGCTCCGTCTGTAACCATAATAATGAAATTGCCCTCATTCAGCTTTTTTCTGTTAAACCCGATATCTACTTTATTCAATATCCCCACAGGAAGTGAGCTATTCTTTATTATTTCTACTCTGTTATCATATTTAATAAAGGTAGAAACAGCACCGACTTTTAAAAATTCTACCTCGCCTGTATACTGATTTATTACACTGATATCCAAGGTCGCATAATTGTCTTCATCAGACTTAATAAGCAACAAAGAGTTTATAGCTTCCAAAGAAGTACTTTGATCGTATCCCGCATGAAGGAATTTTTCCAGCAGACTTACGGCTATTCCACTCTCCATAGAAGCTCTGTAACCGCTTCCCATTCCGTCGCTGAGTATCATAAAAAACTTTCCGTCTCCGGTCTCAATAAAGGAAAAGTTATCGCCGGATATGGTGCTGTTATCTTTCTGCCTTTTTGCAAAGCCGGTAAAGGAAGAATACTTTAAGGATTCTCTGAACTTGAGATTGCATATATCGTTATTAGTTATTCGGCAAGACAAATCAGTCTTAACAAAACTTTTGCCGGTAGCTTCTTTAATCGCCGGAAGGACTTTTTCCATGCAATCTCTTTTACCGCCACAGGATTTCAGCTTTAAATCAATTTCCATACAATTCTTATACATCACAGCAGAGATACTCTTTACTCGCATGCCGATACTATCCAATGCCGCGGCAATCTGTCCCTCCGTATCAGTATTAAATTCTATATTCGTGCCCAGCTTTTTTGCCAGGTCCTCAATCAGTTTTGAAGTTTCCGACATTTGATGACCATACGCCACCCTGCCTTCATCCAGTTTTCTTCTCCATAATCGATTAGATTTGTGTAGATTATAATTGAATTTAAGACTTTCAAACACTTTTGTGGGAAAAATGCACTTTTCCAAAACAGGTTCCTTATCTTCAAATTTCAGCTCCTTACCCAATTCAACTGCCGACAGTAGGCTGAACATTCTTTCATAAGTCCTTAAAAACCCCGCCTTCCAGCAATTATCATACATGCCGCATGAATAGCATACGTCTTTTGCGGTGTTTTCTATTATGCTCGCTGCATCTAATTGTGAAAAATAACTATCACTTTTTTGGCTGCTATTCAATGATATTGCCAACTCCTTAAATACATTCGAAATTTCCGTCAACTGTTCCACGGCATAATCTTTCGTTTTTTCATTTATTGTATTTTTATTGTTGCCGGCATATATGAAACTGAAAACTGATTTTAAGTATTTTCCGGGTATTAAAAGAAATAATAAGGATGCAAGAATAACCTCGTTTTTACTTATAAGTACCTCTGTAGAACCGTTAATATAAAAAGTCATAAACGAATTGGTAAAAATAAATCCGATAACCATCATCAGCTTACCGTTCTTTTTTAGTGCTGCAGATATCAAACCGCATAAACTGTATATCCCCAGGACAGAAGGATAAATGTCACCGGAAAGAGACTGCAAAACCCCCACTACGGTTCCCGTAATGACAGCAGCCCCGATATTACCGCCGTATGAGATAAAGAGGATGAGAAAAATTGAAAAAACCTTATTTAAGGACAGTTCCCAAATCCTTACTGAAGTGCCTAAGAATAATGAGGCAATCAGTATAGTAATTGAAACCATCTCTTCAGTGGAAAAAACTGACCTTCTACCAAACTTTGTTAATAGCGGGTAACCAATTGTATTAATGTTTATAAGGGCACATATCATAACAGACTCCATTATGAGCATCAATAAATCGTATAAATAATAATTATTAACATAAAAAATAAAAAAGCCTGCAATAAAACTGACAGTCATGCCTAAAATGCAAAACAGTATTTTCTTCTTAATTCTTATTTTCCTAAGAAGCAGATAAAAGACTAGAAGTATAGCAGTGATTACTAATTGCCGAAGGAGCATTTCGGGACCTCCGCAACTATATGCCCCCAATAAAATACTTAAAGAAACAACGGTAACATACGAGTTGCTAATTAAAGCTGCGCATAAGAACGCTACAGAAAAAGGATTTAAAAAATCAAATATGACTGCTCGGCCCATAAAAAAACCAAAAAAAGCGACAGATAGCACTACCGGAAGCTCTTGCTTCCTAATTATTATTTTTATCTTTGGTATTTTTTCTTTTAAAGGAGCCGCTAAGTCTATCATTAACAAACACCTAAATTCGTTATATAGCTTTAAACAAAATTTTATCAAAGCTCAAGCGAATTATTTGTCAATATGGGCACCGGATATGTATAAAATTTTAGACAAAATATCATAATGTATGACAATAGAATTGCAAAAAATAAAAAAACATATAAAGCTTATACCTTATATGGCTTAATACCAATTTGGTGACCCATGGGGGAATCGAACCCCCGTTGCCGCCGTGAGAGGGCGGCGTCTTGACCGCTTGACCAATGGGCCGTAATCAGACAAAAAAATAATGGTAGCGGCGATTGGGCTTGAACCAATGACCGTTCGGGTATGAACCGAATGCTCTCGCCAACTGAGCTACGCCGCCATTATGTCTAAAAAATATGAAATTGGTTGCGGGGGAGGGATTTGAACCCACGACCTCCGGGTTATGAGCCCGACGAGCTACCGTACTGCTCTACCCCGCTTTATAAATTGGTGCCGGAGACCGGAATCGAACCGGTACGGTCTTTAAGGACCGCAGGATTTTAAGTCCTGTGCGTCTGCCAGTTCCGCCACTCCGGCCGACTGTTCAGTGCTAACTGTACAGCGACAAATATTATTATATATGTTTTATACATAATCGTCAACATGAAAATTTAAATTTATGGTCTGCGGCAACCCAATCGGCTTAAATCTTCACCTATATTCTAATACAATACCTTTATTTAAAATATCGTGAACCTGATTTTTTAAATGTTTTGTGTTTTGTTACGGATATTATGTTACTGTTAAGGCGTAACTATAAGTTTAATAAAAATTTTTAGCCGTTTGCTAATTCTTGTAATTATGCTATCATTTTAATAATGGTTTGGAAGGAGCTGAAACCTTATGTGCGGCAGATTCTTGTTGGAAAGCGAAGTAGAAG
>CAYXAT010000010.1:0-26832 GCA_964462065.1 uncultured Clostridiaceae bacterium
TTATTTAAATCAAAGCAAGATAGTATGTTTTCTTTAATTGACAGTGCAAAAACGATGAGAGAACCGTTTAGTGGTAAACCAGAATCGGGGATTACCGGCGGCACGGATATAAATGATGTTTCTCATGATGTTGGTAATATGGAGGGATATGATAATAGCAGGTTAGCAAAAAAGATTATAATAGGGCAGCTTTTTAATACTTTTATTCTTTGTCAACAAGGGGAAGAATTTTTGATGATAGATCAACACGCAGCCCATGAACGGATAATTTATGAAAATCTTTTAGAGGAAAAGAGAAAAAACAGGATTGAACAACAAGCACTTTTGATTCCCATGATAATTGAACTTAATGCGAAAGAGATGAATGATATCAGAATGAGCATTGATACTTTGAATTCTTTTGGATTCGATGTTGAAATATTCGGGGATAATTCTATTGCTATAAGGCAGGTTCCCTTAATAATGGGACATCCTTGTTCCGGTTCAGTAATCTCGGAATTATTGGATACAATTCATGAATTAAGTAACAATATAAGTGCTTTGGAGGAAAGAGCATTATTGCAAATCGCATGTAAAACTGCTATTAAGGCCGGAGATAGATTAAACGATGCGGAAATGGCGAACCTTATAGATGAGCTCTATAAAACAAGGCTTTATTTTACATGTCCTCATGGAAGGCCTACAATAATATCGTTAACGTTGCAGGAACTTGAAAAAAAATTTAAAAGAGTATTATAACGTTAATAATAATAAAAGGTGAGAAAATGAAACAGAATATTTGTATTATTGCGGGACCTACCGCAGTAGGGAAGAGTGATATTTCCATAGAGGTAGCAAAATCACTATGCGGTGAAATAATCTCAGCAGATTCCGCACAGGTTTATAAATATATGAACGTGGGCACTGCAAAAATAAACGAAGAAGAAATGCAAGGAATTAAACATTATATGATAGACGAAGTTTATCCCGATGAAAAATTCAGTGCTGCAGTATTTAGAAAAAAGGCTTTGTCTTACATAAACGAAATCAGCTCAAAAAATAAACTGCCGATAATAGTAGGGGGGACCGGATTTTATATAAGCTCTTTGCTTGATAATTTTGAATTTACCGATTCATTTATTGATGAAAGCTATAGAAAGCATTTGCAAAATGTTGCTTCAATAAAAGGAAATGAATATGTACATAACAAATTAAAAGGTATTGATTCTATAAGCTACAACAAACTGCACCCTAATGATTTGAGGAGAATTATAAGGGCTTTGGAGGTTTATAAACATACTAAGAAGCCCATATCCTATTTCCAAGAAGAATCGAAAAAGAAACCATGTAATTATAATTTAGCTTATATATGTCTCAATATGAAGAGAGAATCGATTTATGAGAGAATCAATACTAGAGTGGAAAATATGATTAACGAAGGTTTGATTGAAGAAGTAGAAAAACTATTGGATTTAGGCTACAGTAAAGATTTAGTTTCATTGCAAGCTCTCGGTTACAAAGAAATAATATATTATATAGAAGGCAAAATGACAAAAGAGGAAGCCGCAGAACTGCTTAAAAAGAATACTAGAAACTATGCTAAAAGGCAATTAACGTGGTTTAGAGGCGATTCAAGAGTATTCTGGATAAATATAGAGGGATATAGAAATAAGAGCGATATAGTTGAAAATATAATAAGATATGCTGCAGGAAATGTTTCGTTAATATAGAATAAATATCTATTATTATTATAATACTATGTATTAAAGGTAAAATTTACATTATACATACTATTAATGAGGAGGGTTAAGATGAGTAAAGTTATTAATTTACAGGACATATTTTTAAATCAGGTGAGGAAAGATCATATACCTATCAGCATTTTTTTAATTAACGGTTTTCAATTAAAAGGTATTGTCAAGGGCTTTGATAATTATACTTTGGTATTGGAAACAGACGGTAAACAGCAATTAGTATATAAACACGCCATATCAACATTAATCCCGCAAAAACCTGTGAACTTTAATTCCGGAGAAAAACCAATTTAAAACACTTGTTAGAGATAAGAATAAAAAGAAACATTTATTTTTTTGATGGTCTTTATTATAGAAATTGAACGAAGAGGGTCAAAATATTTACATAATGATAAAAGAGGTATAATATGCATAAAAATGTCTATGGATATTTGGTTAATCAGATTAGATTAAATGAGTCGGTTGTTGATTTAGTAATAAAATGTGAAAAGGATATTAAAAGAGAATTTGAAAAAATAGATGAAATACGAGAATTCAATCAGTATAAAGTTCTTAACAGTATGAGGAAAAATAAGCTTAGCGATATACATTTCAATTCTACTACGGGGTATGGATACGGAGATATAGGAAGAGAGATTTTGGATAGTATATATGCAGATATTTTTAGTTGCGAAGATGCATTGGTGAGAACTAATATAGTTTCCGGAACTCATGCGCTGAGTATTTGTCTGTGCGGAATTCTAAGACCCGGAGATGAAATGTTCAGCGTCACAGGCAAGCCTTATGATACATTAGACGATGTGATAGGTATAGTAGAGGAACCCCCCGGCTGCCTTAGGGATTACGGCATAGAATACAGGCAGGCCGATTTAACAATTACCGGAGAATTTGATTTTGATAAAATAAAAGAAGGCATTAATGCTAAAACAAAATTAGTATTTATCCAAAGGTCCGCAGGCTATAATTGGAGGCAATCTTTAAACATTGAGAAAATCCGTGAGGCTATTTCATTTATCAAGTCAATAAAACCAAATCTATATGTAATGATTGATAATTGTTACGGTGAATTTACCGAGTTCAAAGAGCCGACGGAGGCAGGAGCAGATATAATCGCCGGATCATTGATAAAGAACCCGGGAGGCAGTATAGCTCCGTCAGGAGGTTATGTCGCCGGTAAAAAAGATTTGGTACGGCTGGCAGCGGAAAAACTGACAGCACCCGGAATCGGCAAAGAATGCGGCGCAACATTGGGAAATAACAGATTGTTGCTGCAAGGACTGTTTATGGCTCCTCATGTTGTTTCAGAGGCGCTAAAAGGCGCTGTGCTTTGTTCGAAGATATTTTCTGAGTTAGGTTATGAGGTTAAGCCTTCATTTGATTCAAAACGAAGTGATATTATACAAGCTATAAAATTTAATGACAATGATGCTCTGGTTAAGTTCTGTCAAGGTATACAAGTGGGTTCACCGGTAGATTCATTTGTTCTGCCGGAACCTTGGGATATGCCGGGCTACGCAGATAAGGTTATTATGGCAGCCGGAGGGTTTATACAAGGTTCATCAATAGAATTAAGTGCGGATGCACCTATAAAACCGCCCTACATAGCATACCTGCAAGGCGGTGTAACTTACGATCATGTGAAAATTGCTTTAATGTTTGCATTGCAAAAACTTGTGGAAGAAGGCATATTATCGTTATAGGCGGATTAGATTTTTCGGAATACACCTATAACTTTTCCCAATATTTTAAGATCTTCAACAATAATAGGCTCATATAGTTGATTCTCCGGCTGCAATCTGAAATGGCCGTTCTCTTTGTAAAATCTTTTGACGGTTGCTTCATCTCCTAAAAGTGCTACTACAATATCACCGTTATCGGCATAGGGTTGCTGACTGACGATGACATAGTCTTCATTGTAAATACCGGCATTAATCATGCTATCGCCTTTTACCACCAAGATAAATGAATCTTTATTGCCTACAAAATCAATGGGGATAGGGAATACATCCTCAATATTTTCTTGGGCCAATATGGGTTGGCCGGCTGTGACTTTACCTACGACGGGCAAATCCACCAATTCTTTTTTAAAGTAGGAAAAACTGTTTCCGCCTAATACTTCAATTGCCCTCGGCTTTGTAGCATCTCTGCGAATAAAACCTTTCTTTTCTAATCTGGAAAGGTGCCCGTGTACCGTTGAAGTTGATTTGAGATTAACTGCTTCACATATCTCTCTGACGGAGGGAGGATACCCCTTTTTATAAATTTCTTTTTTTATAAACTCCAATATAGCCAACTGCTTTTTATTCAAGTTTTCTATATTCACACAAACACAACCTTATTTCTTTATAATCCTTTATTTAGAACATTATAGCATATCAATTATAGTAAAATCAAACAAATGTTCGAATATTTTCAAAAAAACATTGACATAGAACATATGTTCGTATATCATGATATATAGAACGTGTGTTTGTATATGATAATTCTATATTTTGAAAAGGAAAATAGGATAAAAAGAGAAAGAAGGATGTTTTATGAAAACAAGCAGAGGCAGGTATAAAATAATCAGTAAAAGCAGATTTTTATTATTTTTAACAATACCTGCGGTAATAATTTTTACAATCTTATTAAGCATTAAGGTTAACGCTAAAAACGAATCCGATATGGATCTTAAATCCGTATATGTAGAATCCGGAGATACTTTATGGAATATATCAGAAGAATACGCGCCGGATAATATGGATATCAGATGTTATATAGACAGTATAATAAAACTTAACGATTTAAAGACTGTGATGATAAAACCGGGTCAAATGTTGAATATGCCGATTATCAGTGATTAATATAAAGCCGGTCCTTATTCGTCAGAAAGAGGATTTGCTTTTATTGCCTGTCTTAGACGTTCATCATCTATGTGGGTATATATCTGTGTGGTTGCGACGCTTTTGTGTCCTAATAACTGCTGGAGGGCCCTGATATCAACATTGCCGTGTTTGTACATTAACGTGGCTGCCGTATGCCTGAGCTTATGGGTGGAGTATTTGCTATCGTCCAACCCCGCTGCTTTAATATATTTCTTTACAATTACCTGAACTGTTCTGGGGCTGATTCTTCTATTATTCCTGCTGATAAACAGAGCATTTCTGTCTTGAATATTTACACTGTCATGTTTACGAACTTTTAAATAGCTTTTAATAGCATTTATACATGCTTTATTTAGGTAGACAGTTCGCTCCTTGTTTCCTTTACCTATAACTTTTAAAACATCCCCGTCAATATTATCTATATTAATGCTTACCAATTCGGATAATCTAAGGCCGCAGTTTAAAAATAGTACCAATATTGCATAATCTCTTTCTTTATAAGTTCCGTCAATGGATTCCAAAAGAGCTTTACTGTCATCAATATTAAGATGAACAGGCTGACGGCTGCTTATTTTTGGTGGCTCCAATTCAATTGCCGGATTGGTATCTATAATTTTCAACTTATTATGAATGTATTTAAAAAAGGAACGTAAACATGCAACTTTTCTGGCCCTTGAATAATTACAATTATTTCGTTCCTTGGCGGTATAGGATATGAAAGAATACAAATCATTTAATCCGATTGTTCTTAAAAAATAATTATCAATATCATTAATTTCTATTTCATCAAAATCAGTGTTTTCCGGAACAATGTTTTTTCTTATTTTCATATATTTAAAAAATAGAGCAAGATCATAGGAATAAGCTTCAACCGTATTTTTTGAATTGCCCTTGATTGTTTCCATATATGTAATAAAATCTTTTGCCGATGGAGGTAGAATATCAATAATAGTTGGAGAGTTCATAACAATGCTTCCCTTCATTAAATTTTGAATTGCGCGAAATAACCATTTCGCGCAATTAAAGTATTCTACATAAGATTTTTATTTCCTTCTTTTATTATAAGATTATTTTTAGATACTTTTAATATCTTCCCTTTTGGGTAATTATTATTTTAGCAAATACTGAACTTTTATCTCTTACCGGCTTATCTTCTTATATAAAATCACATATAAACTCTCATCTATAAATATAATAAACAGAAATATTAAGAACCTAATTTTTTATGAACCTGTTATGATAGTTTTAATAAACCTGCTAAATTACCCCCTCCATATTTGCGTTTTAAGCCATTTTAAAATGCTTCTAGTATAAATACATTAAAGGAAACCTTTAAGCGCTTAATAAAGGCTTAAGCACGTCTAAATCAATATTGGACAATTTAGTATTAAATTTGTTTTAAATATTTCTAATTTGACGAATTCGTAACAAAGTTTGTCATTTTAACATGGATTTCAATTTTTTAATTCTATTTATTTATCAAATCGAAAATTTATATTTGTGAATTCAAAAACATATTTTGTTTTTTCAATTATTAGAAAAAATGTTTAATATAAAAATTTCATAAAACCTGTTAAAGATTTTATAGCAAGATTATAGTAAAATAATATAATACTAAAAAATGGTGTTTACATAAAGTGGTATATTATTGAATCAAAGGGAGGCACCTTCAAATTTTCTTAGTTATTGACATAGCTATATATTTTTTATATAATTAAGATTGTGTTCAGGGGTATAGCTCAATTGGTAGAGTAGCGGTCTCCAAAACCGTTGGTTGCGGGTTCGATTCCTGCTGCCCCTGCCATTTACAGCGTTCTCATTAATCAAAAACCGCACAAAAACCGCACAGATAGAAAATAAATTAAAAGCAGTCGTTTCCGGTTGCTTTAATTTTTATTGATTATTTACTTTGACAGCATTTTTAAGTTTCAGAAAGCTCTCATAATCAATGGTCACAGTGCCTAATTCCGGGACTCCGTTAATGGGCTTACCGTGGCAATCCGAACCACCTGTTATTATAAGGTTTTTATTTATCGCAATTTCTAAAAGTTGATTTGTTATTTTCTTATCATGTTTGGAATGATAGACCTCAATCCCTTTAAAGCCCTGTTCCAGTAATTCATTTATAACAGTTTTTTTCTTCAATAATCCCGGATGGGCCAGAACCGGTATTCCTCCCACGTTGTTTATAATGCTGACGGCTTGTTTTGTTGTTAATTTATATCTTTCTACATAGGCCGGACTATCTATTCCTATATATTTATTAAAAGCATCTTTTACGTCATTTGCATATCCTTTTTCTACAAGTATCCGGGCGATATGCGGCCTGCCTATACTTTCGCCTTTGGAAGCGTTAAAAACCTGCTCTGAGCTGATATTTATATTTAATCCCTTGAGTTTCTTTATAATGTTTATTGCCCTGGTATATCTTGATTGTTGGATTTCCTTTAGTTTGTTTAAAAAACCAACGTCGGTATAATCGATATAATAGCCTAGAACGTGAACTTCTTCACCATAAAAATCTGAATTCAATTCTATCCCCGGTACAATTTCCGGGGTATCTTTATTTATATTTGAGTTTATTGCTTTTGCTACACCGTTTATTGTATCATGATCTGTAATACTGATTGCCTTAAGTTTTATTTTGTTAGCCCACCATATTACTTCCTCAGGCGATAACAATCCATCAGAGGCATTAGTATGGATGTGCAAATCTGCATATTTCATAATATTCTCCTGAACTACCGAAAAACAAAATAATTTGTTGAATATCCTATAGAAATAATTCTCCGTATAAAAACAAAAGCACTTAACGTGCTTTTTGTTTATATGTACTACCTTGGGCTTATGATTAATTTAATAGCTGTTCTTTCCTCTCCATCAATGTCGATGTCAGTAAATGCAGGTATGCATACTAAATCCATACCGCTGGGCGCGACAAAACCCCTTGCAATGGCGATTGCTTTTATTGCCTGATTTATGGCCCCTGCACCGATAGCTTGAATTTCAGCTCCGCCTTTTTCTCTTAAAACTCCGGCTAAAGCACCGGCAACAGAGTTTGGATTGGATTTTGATGATACTTTTAATACTTCCATTAGAATAATGCCCCCTTAAAACCACAATTTTAGTAGTACTAATTAGTATTACATCCATTTTATTCTACATACATTCTAAAAATCCTCTATTTTAGCATAAATTATATAGAATTAACCCTAATTATACTATTTACCATTGAATTGTTATCTAGGCTCAACATCACCCCGTTAAATTGTCCTTCATCATCTTCAACAACAAATTTCCCCGGTAATCCGGTTAAAAATTTTTTAATTATAATATCTTTTTTAACACCTAAAACAGAGTTTTTAGGTCCGGTCATACCGACATCGGTGATATAAGCGGTTCCACCCGGTAAAATTCGTTCATCCGCTGTTTGCACATGAGTATGTGTCCCCAATACTGCTGTTACCCTACCGTCTAAAAACCAACCCATGGCAATCTTTTCTGATGTAGCTTCTCCGTGAAAATCTAAAATTATTATTTCTGCCTTATCCTTTATATTTGAAATTATAGATTCTGCTGTTTTAAACGGGCATTCGACACAATCCATATATATTCTTCCGCAAAGGTTAATAATCGCTATATTTTTCCCGGACTTTTCAATTATAACATAGGGATTCCCCGGCGTGCCTTCAGGGTAATTTGCGGGTCTGACTAATCTGTCAGCTTCATTTATAAAAGTCAATATTTCTTTTTTTGCCCATGTATGATTGCCCATTGTAATTATGTCTATTCCATAACCAAGTAATTCTTCATACACATTTTTTGTAATACCTGTTCCGCCTGCACTATTTTCTCCGTTTGCAATCACAAAATCTATATTATTTTCGGCAATAATATGGGAGAGCTTTTCTTTTATCACTCTTCTGCCCGTTCTGCCCATAATATCCCCAATAAACAAGAGATTCATAAAATCCTCCAATCTATATAAAAAGAACGGCCTAGACCGTTCTCATTTATTTTGCATATTCAATAGCTCTGGTTTCTCTAATTACATTAATCTTTATTTGGCCGGGATATTCAAGTTCGTCCTCTATCATTTTTACAATATCCCTTGCAATATATACAATATCTGCATCACTTACATCTTCAGGTTTCACCATGATTCTTATCTCTCTTCCGGCTTGAATAGCAAAAGATTTTTCAACACCTTCAAAAGAATTAGCTATTTCCTCAAGTTTTTCCAATCTTTTAATATACGATTCTAAAGTTTCTCTTCTTGCTCCAGGTCTGGCAGCTGATATGGCGTCTGCCGCCTGCACAAGTATTGCTTCTATAGTGGTAGGTTCAATATCACCGTGATGGGCTGAAATCGCATGAATTACTTCAACTGATTCTTTATATTTTTTAGCTAGATCAGCACCTATTTGTACATGGGGTCCTTCTACTTCATGATCTACAGCTTTTCCTATATCATGTAATAAACCGGCTCTTTTAGCAAGATTTATATCTGCACCCAACTCAGCAGCCATGGCTGCCGCTAAATGTGAAACTTCTACTGAGTGATCCAGTACATTCTGACCGTAACTGGTTCTGAATCTCAGTCTTCCAAGCAGTCTAATAATTTCCGGATGTAAACCATGCACTCCGGTATCAAATGTTGCTTGTTCACCCTGTTCTCTGATATAATTGTCGACTTCTTTTTTTGACTTATCGACCATTTCTTCAATTCTCGCAGGATGTATTCTGCCGTCAATTATCAATTTTTCCAATGATATTCGGGCTACTTCCCTTCTGATAGGGTCAAACCCCGATAAAATAACGGCTTCCGGTGTATCATCAATTATCAAATCCACTCCTGTTAGTGTTTCTAAAGTTCTTATATTTCTACCTTCCCTGCCTATTATTCTCCCCTTCATTTCATCGTTAGGCAGTGCGACTACCGATACAGTTGTTTCTGCAACATGATCGGCTGAACATTTTTGAATGGCGTAGGAGATTATCTCCTTGGCCTTTCTTTCTCCTTCTTCTTTAGCCTTTGTTTCTATATCCTTAATCATCATAGCTGCTTCATGTTTAATTTGCTTTTCAATATCTTTTAACAATAATTGCTTTGCTTCTTCTGAGGATAAATTAGAAATACGCTCAAGTTCTTTAAGCTGTATATTATATTGTTCCTTTGCATCATCGTAAGCTTTTTGTACCTCTTTTTGCTTTTTAACAATTGCGTCCTCTCTATGTTCAACAGCTTCCAGTTTTTTATCAAGAAGCTCTTCTCTTTGGAGAAGGCGTCTTTCTATTCTTTGCACTTCGCTGCGTCTATCTCTAACTTCCTTATCAAGATCAGATCTTTGTCTGTGAATTTCTTCTTTTGCTTCAAATAGAAGCTCCTTTTTATTATTCTCAGCTTCCTTTTTAGCATCATCTATAATCTTTTTCGCTGCTTCCTCAGCGTTTTTTATCTTCGCTTCTGCAATATATCTTCTTACCAGGTATCCAAGTATAAAGCATACAAAACCAATTGCAGCACATATTATTACTGTTTGTATAACTTGTTCACCTCCTTTTAAAACAAATATTTTATTCTATATTCAATTCAGATTTTGCTGATACACCATATTAAAATAATTCTATATCTTTTAGTTTTTTTTGTCAAGCAAGGTATCCACTTATTCCCATTCTACATGGCTCAGCACAGTGTTTATAGCTTTTATACATACATCATCATAATAACCTTTTCCCTTTAGATATAAATAAAGTTTGTTCCTAATAATCTTCTTATCGCCTTTTATTGTTTTTACTTTCTTTTTTGCAGCCATTATCGCCGTTTCATATTCATTAATAGTTGACTCATTGAATTTTCTATTCAGTAGGTTTTTATCCAAACCTTTATATAGTAATTTATAATATAAAGCTTTCCTGCTCATGCCTGGCATTATACCTTTTTCATTTAAAAAGTCATCAATATACTTTTCATCGTTCAGATAGCCGATATCAATAAGCTTATCTATTGTTTTGCTTATTGTTTCAAAGCTGAAATCCTTTAGCTGTAGTTTATTTTTTATTTCACCGGTAGTTCTAGCCTTTATGGAAAGTAATCTTAAAGAATAATTATAAGCGTTATGAAATCCGATTTCATTCTCCAGTCTTTCTAACCATATATCATCAATTATCTTATCCTTTTTAATATCGTATTTTATTGCCAGGCTTATATCAACGGTAATCTTTTGGCCATTCTCTATATAAATATCATATTGGCTTTTATTCTTTTTAAGAATAATATCGGTAATAACCATATAATCACTCCATTTTAATATAAATGGCGCATAAAGGTTGTTACCCATATGCGCCAATCTAAACAGAATTTATTTTCCAGTCTCATCAGTATTTTCTGAATTTGTAGTTTTTGGTATTCCCAAATTACAGGCTTCTCTGACTTTTAATTCTATTTCTTTAGATGTCTCGGGATTGTCTTTTAAATATTGTTTTGCGTTTTCACGGCCCTGGCCTATTCTTGTATCGCCATAGGAATACCAGGAACCGCTTTTTAAGATAATGTCGTTATTTACTGCAACATCTAAGATACTGCCTTCTTTTGAAATGCCTTCCCCGTAAATAATATCAAACTCGGCTTGCTTAAACGGGGGAGCTACTTTATTTTTTACAACTTTTACCCTGGTTCTGTTACCGATTATATCATTGCCCTGTTTGATACTGTCGATTCTTCTAACATCCAATCTTACGGAAGAATAAAATTTTAAGGCTTTTCCTCCGGGGGTAACTTCCGGATTACCAAACATAATTCCTACTTTTTCTCTTAATTGATTAATAAACACTGCAGTAGTTTTTGATTTACTTATGGCACCTGCAAGTTTTCTTAATGCCTGAGACATTAATCGTGCCTGAAGACCTACATGAGAGTCTCCCATTTCACCATCTATTTCCGCTTTCGGAACCAAAGCAGCTACTGAATCTATTACTACTATATCTATGGCTCCGCTTCTTACAAGGGTTTCACATATTTCAAGCGCTTGTTCTCCCGTATCAGGTTGGGATACTATCAAATTATCAATATCTACGCCTATTTTCTTTGCATACACAGGATCCAATGCATGCTCCGCATCAATAAAAGCAGCTTCTCCACCGTTCTTCTGAGCTTCCGCAATCATGTGCAAAGCCACTGTAGTTTTGCCGGAAGATTCAGGCCCGTATATCTCAACTACTCTTCCACGCGGGACGCCTCCAATACCCAGTGCCACGTCCAAATCCAAGGATCCCGTTGAAATATACTCTACATTTAATTTTACATTTTCCCCTAATTTCATTATGGAACCTTTGCCGAATTGTCTTTCTACCTGACCGATTGCTAATTCCAATGCTTTTTTCTTATCATTCATAAATACAGCGCAGTTTGAACTGCTACACCCCTTTCAATCGAACATTTGTTCTGTTAATCTTAATTATATATAATTACCTTATTTCTGTCAAATTAATGTTTTACTGTTCAGACGTTATAGATCTTTATATTTGCCACGAATACCGGGTTCCAAGTTTTAAATACAATTTTAACTCTCACACTCAAGTAAAAATAATCTCAAGATATCTAATGCTTTTGTCGACGCACTGAACTTATTTCTAAGTCTGTTTCCGTTAAATAAACATTTATATGTATATACGTTGTAGTTGTATGCTAAGCCGATATAACATAGGCCCACAGGCTTTTCTTCGGTACCGCCGTCGGGCCCTGCTATTCCGGTTATCGATAATCCTATATCTGTTTTTGAGATATTTTTAATATTCATTGCCATTTCCGCAGCAGTTTCCTTACTTACTGCACCGTAAACATGCAAGGTTTCTTTTTTCACGCCTAACATATTCATTTTCGCATCATTACTGTAGCTTATTACCCCGTTTAAGAAGCTTTTAGATGCATCCGGTATGTCGGTAAGCCTACTTGAAACTAACCCGCCTGTGCATGATTCTGCCACTGCCAGTGTCTTTTTGTTTTTTTGAAGCAATGAGTTGACAACATATTCTAATATGTCATCATCATAACCAAATATGCTGTCTCCGAGCACATTTTTTATGTCAGCTATCATTTCATGAATTAACAAATCGGCTTCAGCCGGATTCTCAGTTTTTGCAGTTACCCGTATATCAATTTCTCCGGTTTTTGCATAAAGTGCTATTGTGGGGTTTGTCTGTTTGTCTATAAGGTCTTGGAGTATTTCCTGTAATTGAGATTCGCTTATGCCGACCACTTTTAATGTTTTTGACTTTATGATACTGTGTGATTTTTCTTTCAAATAGGGCAGCACCAGGCTATCAAACATGGGCATCATTTCTCTTGGAGGACCGGGCAGAAGAATAAAAACATTCTCATTAGTCTCATATATTATACCGGGTGCACTTCCGTTGTTATTAATCAGAGTTTTACTGTCTTTTGGTATGTAAGCCTGCCTTAGGTTTATCTCAGGCATCTTTTTTTGGATTTTAGCAAAATATCTTTTAATGTTTTCTGCTAATTCTTCTTGCAAAACCAAATCAATTTTCAGTGCATTACATAAACCGGCTTTAGTAATATCATCATCGGTAGGCCCTAATCCACCTGTGGTGATTATTATATCCGCTCTGCTTTTTGCTAAGTTGATTTGGTCAATGAGCCTCTCCATATTATCGCCTACGACACTTTGATAATAAACATCGAAGCCTAAATAGGATAATTTTTGAGATAGAAAATGGGCATTCGTGTTGACAATATCACCCAAAAGTAATTCGGTTCCTATAGATATTATTTCGCATATCATAATGCTACCTCCAATTTTTGCGTGTAATAAAGTTAATTAACAAATATTTTACGATTTTTTAAAAAGTAATCTATACCGGAAATTATTGTTATTATTAAAGAAAAATATATCAATATGATATCCATTCTAAGCCCAATTAAATTAAAAGGAAAGTTATCTAATAACAAGACAATAATAGCAGTAATTTGAGTCACCGTTTTCAGTTTTCCTAATTGGCTTGCGGCAATAACCACATTATTGGTCGCAGCGACAGCTCTTAACCCGGTAACTGCAAATTCACGAGCCATGATGATAAAAACAATCCAGGATTTGATTATACCCATTTCTATAAACATTAGTAGTGCGCTTGTAACAAGAAGCTTATCTGCCAAAGGATCCATAAATTTACCTAAGTCTGTAATCAAATTGAGTTTTCTTGCGTAATAACCATCCAACTTATCAGTCAGAGAAGCAATTACAAAAATTAATAAAGCTATTTCCCTATAATATGGTTTATTTATCATTAAAAAAACTATAAAAATAGGTATTAGAAGAATCCTCAATAAAGTTATCTTATTTGCTATATTCATTTTTCCTCTCTTTTCTTACTGCTGATTTCAATGAAATTAAGGGTTTGCAATACTAATATTGTATGCTTTGTTAAAAAGTATATTGATAATTGCCCGGGCAATAAATTATGCCGATAATAGCCGTATTTCCTAATTAAATTGTGTATGGTAACTATATCTACGTAATTCAACTATTTAATATGAATTACGACATTTCTCTCCATTCTTCCTTACTTATTAATACTTTTCTTGGCTTGCTCCCTTCAAAACCTCCTATAATTCCCTGTTCTTCCATCATATCTATTATTCTTGCCGCCCGATTATAACCGATTCTTAAACGTCTTTGCAACATCACAATAGAGGCTTGTCCAGATTCGACAACAAGATTTATTGCATCCTCCAGCAATTCATCACTATCGCTTTCCGCCTCGCCTTTTTTTGTTTCTTTGATAACACCTTCTAAATAACTTGGTGGGGCTTGTTCTTTAATAAAGTTTACCAATAATTCAATTTCTTTTTGTTTAATCAGGGAACCCTGTACTCTTATGGGTTTGGACTCACCTACAGGATAAAATAACATATCACCTTTTCCGAGCAGTTTTTCCGCGCCGCCCATATCAAGTATAGTCCGGGAGTCTATTTGTGATGACACAGCAAATGAAATCCTTGAAGATATATTAGCTTTAATTAACCCGGTTATTACGTCTACCGATGGTCTTTGGGTTGCCACGACAAGGTGAAGACCTGCAGCCCTCGCCATTTGCGCCAATCGGCATATAGCGTCTTCCACTTCGCCGGGCGCAACCATCATCATGTCTGATAACTCGTCTATTATAATTACAATTTGCGGCAGTTTTTCTTCTTCGGCTATGTTTGCATTATTGTACCCGCTTATATCCCTGACATTTTTTGATGCAAACATTTTATATCTTTCAGTCATCTCTTGAACAGCCCAATTAAGGGCTCCTGCCGCTTTTTTGGGATCGGTAACTACCGGTACTATTAAGTGAGGAATTCCATCATAAACGCTTAATTCAACGACCTTAGGATCTATTAAAAGCATTTTTACTTCATCGGGATTTGCCCTGAAAAGTATGCTTGAAATCAAAGAGTTAATGCAAACACTTTTTCCGGAGCCTGTCGAACCGGCTATAAGTAAATGTGGCATTTCCGCAATATCAGCTATGATATTGGTACCTGTTACATCTCTGCCCAAAGCAAAAGAAATTTTCGATTTGTTTTTCTTAAACTCGTCGGATTCCAAAACTTCTCTTAAATAAACATTGGTTATTTCTTTATTTGGGACCTCTATTCCCACAGCTGCTTTGCCCGGTATGGGGGCTTCTATTCTTACACCCTGGGAAGCTAGGCTTAAAGATATGTCGTCAGCCAAATTTACTATTTTACTGACTTTAACCCCGGGGCTTAGTTGCAGTTCATATCTGGTTATTGAAGGTCCGACGCTAACCTGAGTTACGTTGGCATTTACATTAAAACTTTTCAGTGTATCATCCAACACTCTGATGTTTTGCATTATTTCCTTTTTTGTATTGGCACTCTTATTATCATGGGGCAAATACAAAATATTAGTATTGGGAAGGATATAATTAGGAAATTGTTTATTCAGTATTTTAATATCCTCAGACTCTTTTTTGTTTCTTTCTACGGAAACATCTTCTTCTTTCTTTCTTATGGAAATATCCGTTTTTTTATCCTTAAATCCGTTACTGAATTCTTTAGGAAAGTTAATTATTTTAATATTCTTTTCTTTATCTGTATCATCTTTGCTCACTGAGACCCGGTCAGTGGCCTTTATTACTTTTTTGCCTTTAAATACACCGGATTTTAGTTTTTTAATTGTTCCTATCATTGCGGTAAAAGTTTGACTGAATAGGTTTAATATGGTTTTTACTCTGATATTGGCAAATAGAATAACAGAGATTACAAACAATCCCGAAATAATTGCGATTGTGCCGCCTTTCCCCGCATATTTCATTAATACATACCCAAAAATCGAACCGAAGGCACCTCCGCCTATTTTAAGCTTACCAAAACCATAGGAGGAAAAGATATTTCTTATATATCCTCCCGTATCATTGTTTAATACATTAAAATTAAGCAAATATAATAAAATCAACAGATTAATAAAAGCAATGCAAATTGAAAAAAATCTGATATTCACTCTGATGTTTTCTTTTAAATAAAAGATGCCTATACCATATATTAGAGGAATTATCGGGAATAAATAGGAGCCCAATCCGAAAATCCCTAACATGCTTTTATTTATATATGTACCGATTATACCGGAGTCCAAGTCCAGCAGGCTGATGAGAAGATATAAGCTAAAAATAATAAGTATAATGCCGATTATATCATATTTCAAATTTTTCACATTTCTACGTCTTGCCAATTTATATCACCTCAAATTAGAATTCTACATAAGTATTTAAAATCCTTTACAAAAATTATAAGACAATTATATGTTTTATTCATCCCAATTGTTTTTATATTAATGTTTTTAGTTTCTCCATAGCCTCTTTCAAACCGCCTATACCGTCAATTATTCCGTGTTTTACGGCCTCTTTACCTACCAATACTGTTCCCACATCATTTGCCATCTCACTTGTGGAAAACATCAATTTCTTCAATGTTGTTTCTTTTATTCTGCTGTGGGTAATTATAAAGTCTATTATCCTTTTCTGCATTTTATTAAAGTATTCATAGGTTTGCGGTACGCCTATTATTAAACCGTCCATTCGTATAGGGTGAATGGTCATGGTAGCAGTGGGTACTATATATGAATAGTCGGTTGAAACAGCCAAAGGCACGCCTATACTGTGTCCTCCGCCTAAAACTATTGAAACCGAGGGCTTTCTCATAGTGCTGATAAGCTCAGCAATGGCAAGTCCCGCTTCCACATCGCCTCCCATAGTATTTAAGGTTAACAGCAATCCCTCTATTTCTTTGCTTTCTTCTACGGCAATAATCTGAGGTATAATGTGTTCATACTTGGTTGTTTTATTTTGTGGCGGTAGAGCTATGTGTCCTTCTATTTGGCCTATTATTGTTATTGTATATATGTTGCTATTTGACACCGGCAGTTTCGCCGTACCGTATTCTTTTAAATTTTCATTGTCGTTTTCGCTTTTTCGTTTATCTTCGTTTTTTTTCCCTTTTATATCACCATACTCTTCCGAAATATTATTCGGCAAATAATCAACTCCTAAAACTATTGTTTAGAGTATTTTTACCTTATGTTAGTTAACTATTCAAAATTAAACATTAAGTGTTTCATCCTTTAATATAAAATAATAAAACTTTTCAAAGCTAAAGCTTAACACTAAAAATGTTAAGCCCAAAACCTTTTACCAATTATAATAATTTCTTTACGTTATTATTAAAGAATATTTGCCAAATCTATTATAATCATATCATTCCCTACTTTTTTTATCCTTTCCCACGGAATTTCAAGGTATTTTTTTTCTATTAAAAAAGAAAATAAGCTTTTGTTTTCAGGAATTATCAAAGATACTATTCTGCCGGTCTCGTTATCAATGAGCATATCACAATCACCCAAGTATCCCAACCTTTCACAGTCCGGTAAAGTCACTATTTCTTTTCCGTATAGTTTACTAAGCCTCATTTTTATCCCACCTTTATAAACTTTCGCTTAGTAATTATATGTATATCATGCGAAGAAATATAACTTTTATCTTCCTGTAGAACCAAACCTTCCGGTACCTCTTTTTGTACTATTCAATTCCTCTTTAAGAATTAAATCAACGGTATATATGGGCATAAACACAATTTGGGCAATTCTATCGCCGGGCTTAATAATGTACTTTGTATTGCTAAGGTTTATCATAGGGCAGATTATTTCACCGGTATAATCGGAATCAATGACCCCCACAGAGTTTATAAGAGTAATCCCATGCTTTGAGGATAGCCCGCTTCTTGGAAAAACAAACCCGGCCACAGTATTATCATCGATATGAATTGCTATACCTGTAGGTATGTATTTTATATCTTTTGATTCAAATACAGTTTCTTTTTCTATAGATGCATATAAGTCCAAACCTGCAGAACCTTCAGTTGCATAAGATGGTAAATTTACTTCATTGTAAAATGATTTTTTTATGATTTTAATGTCTATACTTTTTTTCATATATATACCTCTTCATACGTTTATACCAAAACCAAAATCCTCCGGCGTATTCTATTCAGCTTGAATCGTTTATATCAGCTCTTTTATATTTACTTTACCGGGGCCTATTACGGCTGCACCTTTACATTCATTATTAAATATAAAATCTATGGCATATCTTATGTCTTCCATGGTTACAGCATCGATTAAACTTAATATTTCTTCAGGAGAGTATATCTTATCCAAAAGAAGTTCTGATTTGCCTATGGAAATCATTCTTCCGCTGGTGCTCTCTAACCCTAAAATGTAACTACCTTTTAACTGTTCCTTCGAATCATATAGCTCCTCTTCACTGATACTGTTTTCCTTCAATTCATTTATTTCATTCAAAATAATACCCAAAACAGATTTCAATTCACTGGGTTTCATACCTGCATATATGGTAAATAACCCACTGTCTATATATGATGAGGGGTATGAAAAAACAGAATAGGCAAGGCCTCTTTCTTCACGGATTTTTTGAAATAATCTTGAACTCATTGAACCCCCGAATATATTGTTCATAACAAGCAAAGGGTAATTATATTTATTTCCCAATTCCAAGCCTTTATAGCCCATGCAAAGATGTACTTGTTCAGTGTTTTTCTTTCTGTGAATTGAATTCGAAATAAATTCGGGTGCTGCCTTGGCTTCTTTTGTAATATTTTTAATCTCGTATGTATTAAAGACATTAGTTATCTTTTCAAATGCATCTTCTTTGTTAAAACTTCCTACTAAAGAGATAACTATATTGTTAGAGTAGAAATTATTATTAAAATAATCAATTATATCCTCTCGTTCGATTGAGTTCAGTGATTCTCTTGAGCCTAAAATCGGCATACCTAAAGAATGGTTTGCCAAAACCGTCTGTGTATAGATATCATGAACCAGGTCTTCGGGAGAATCCTCATACATACTGATTTCTTCTAATACCACTTTTTTTTCTTTCGCTATTTCATTTTCGTCAAAAACAGAATTTTTCACCATATCGGACAGCACATCCAATGCAATATCAAAATGACTGTCTAAAACCTTTGCATAAAAACAGGTGCATTCTTTTGCCGTGAATGCATTTAGCTGACCTCCTATTTTATCTATACTGCTTGCTATTTCCTTTGCTGATCTGTTCTTTGTACCCTTGAATAACATATGTTCTATAAAATGAGATATCCCATTATTTTGTGTGTTTTCATATCTTGAACCTGATCTTACCCAAATACCGATAGAAACTGAATTAACATATTTAATCTCTTCGGCAACTATTCTAATGCCGTTTGTCAAATGCTCTCTTATAAACACTTTCTACCTCCTTAGTTAACTTTGATGAATTTATTATATATAATAACCTATAACAATACAATTATAATTAAACTAAAGATAGTTTTCACATTTTTTAAAATTAATTGCAGAAAAGATTAATTATATAGTTTCTTTCAAATATAAATATAATTTTAATATAGATTATTTCCCGCGATTACCGGGTCACAAGTCTAATTAAAAGGTCTCGCTTACTTTTACAATATCATATCCCTTGGCCTTTAGGCCTTTAATCATGGCAGGTAGGGCTTTTACTGTTACCTCGGTTGGGTGCATCAGGATTATTGCTCCGTTATGAATTTTCTTATTCACCCTGTCCAAAACTATATTAGGGTCCTTTGTATTCCAGTCAATTGTATCAATACTCCACATTATTACTTTATAACCGAGGGATTCGGCGATTTCTGTGACGGTTTTGTTTAGGTCACCGTAAGGCGGTGCAAATAATTCTGTTTTGGTTCCTGATATTTCCTTTATTACCTTTTCTGTTTTTAGAATTTCATCTATATTTTTATCCTTATTTATTTGAGTATGTTTTAAATGATTGTATCCATGATTACCTATTTCATGGCCGTCATTATATATCGCCATAAACAATTCATTGTTTTTATTTACCCAGTCCCCACCGAAAAAAAATGATATCTTAATATCATTTTTTTTAAGCTCACTGAGAATATCGGGTAAGTATTCATTTCCCCAGACAACATTACATGCAAATGCAACTTTCTTCTCTGTTTCATTACCTTTATATATAGGGTCAAGGTATTTAAATACTTTTTTGTTGTTAAATCGGAGAGTAACAGTAATTAATGATGTTAAAATAAAAAGTATTATCAGGACTATCAATGTTTTTCTCTTTATAATAATTAACTTCACAAGCTCAGCTCCTTAAACTTTATATTTAATAAATATTCAAGAAGCGCTTGGATTAAAACAAAATAAAAACATAAACTTAAGGTTTATGTTTTTATAAATCTTCTTTATTTTTTTCTGTATCGTCTTTTAGGGCATCTCTTCTTGATAGATTAATCCTTCCCTGCTTATCTATTTCAGTTACCTTTACCAAAACCTCGTCTCCTACACTTACTATATCTTCTACTTTTTCTACTCTTTTTTTATCCAGTTTAGAAATATGAACTAAGCCTTCTTTGCCGGGCAGTATTTCTACAAAAGCGCCAAAATTCATTATCCTAACGACTTTACCTAAATAAATCTCTCCTTCGATAACATCCTTGGTCAGACCCTCAATAATCTTTAGGGCTTTTTGGCCATTCTTTAAATCTACTGCTGAAATATATACTTTACCGTCATCTTCAATATCAATTTTTACTCCGGTTTCCGCAATTATTTTGTTGATGGTTTTGCCCCCGGGCCCTATCACATCTCTAATTTTATCAGGATCTATTCTGGTTGTAATTATTTTGGGTGCATAAGGAGATAGTTCTTCGCGAGGTTCGTTGATAACGGAATTCATTTTATCGAGTATGAAAAGACGTCCTTTCCTAGCCTGCTCCAGTGCGGCTTTCAGTATATCTCTGTTTATTCCGGCAATCTTTATGTCCATTTGTATAGCGGTTATCCCGGAATCTGAGCCGGCAACCTTGAAATCCATATCGCCTAAAAAATCCTCCATGCCTTGTATATCCGTTAAAATAACAACCTTATCTTCTTCTTTCATTAATCCCATAGCTATTCCTGCTATCGGTTTTTTTATGGGCACACCGGCATCAAGCAGGGCTAAAGTACTGCCGCATACAGATGCTTGTGAAGATGACCCGTTTGAACTTAGAACTTCAGAAACCAATCTGATGGTATACGGAAATTCATCGATATCCGGTATCATTGGTTCCAATGCTCTTTCCGCCAGAGCACCGTGTCCGATCTCTCTTCTTCCCGGTCCTCTTAAAAATCTTGTTTCTCCAACACTGTAAGGAGGGAAATTATAATGATGCATATATCTCTTAGAATCTTCGACTCCTAATCCGTCCAACACCTGAACATCTCCAAGAGCACCAAGGGTTGCAACGGTTAATACCTGTGTTTGACCTCTTGTAAAAAGTCCCGAACCGTGTACTCGCGGCAATAATCCTACTTCGCATGAAATAGGTCTTATTTCATCAATTTTTCTGTCGTCAGGTCTGATTCCTTCATTTAATATAAGGCTTCTTACTTGTTCTTTTTTTATTTTGTAAAGAACTTCCTCTATGTCTTTTGTATTATCCGGATATTCTTCACTGAAAAACAATACAGTCTCCTCAGTGACTTTATCCATGTTTTCCAGTCTTTCTTGTTTATCGATTGTTCTTATAGCATTTAACATTTTATCTGTGGCAAATTCCTTGACTTTTCCTTCCAATTCTTCATCCGCCGAAGTTGCTTCCACAATCATTTTTTCGACGCCCACTTTATCCGTTATTTCTTCTATGAATTCAATTATTTTTCTTATATTATCGTGGGCAAATAAAATAGCTTCCAACATTACTTCCTCTGAAATCTCTTTTGCACCTGCTTCTACCATCATAACTGCTTCTTTTGTTCCGGATACAACCAAGTGGAGCTCACTCAGTTCTCTTTGACTTGCATTGGGATTCAAAATAAATTCCCCGTCAATTAATCCGATTAAAACAGAAGCGGTAGGACCTGAAAACGGAATTTTTGAAATTGATAGTGCAATAGAAGAGCCAACCATAGCCAAAATTTCAGGTGAATTATCCTGGTCTACGGATAAAACTGTTGCTATTATTTGCACATCATTTCTAAAACCTTCGGGAAATAGCGGTCTTATAGGTCTGTCAATTAACCTGGAGGAAAGAACCGCTTTTTCGGTAGGTTTTCCTTCCCTTTTTATAAAACCACCGGGTATTTTACCAACTGCATACAGCTTCTCCTCATAATCAACGCTTAACGGGAAAAAGTCTATTCCTTCTCTGGGTTTGTCAGAAGCACATGCAGTTACAAGAACTGCGGTATCTCCGCATTTTATTAATACAGATCCATCTGCTAACTGAGCCAATTTACCTATTTCTACGGAAAGAGTCTTTCCTGCAAGCTCCATTTCAAATAAATCCAAAAAACTACCTCCTTGTATTAAATTTTTCTGTAAGTTTATTATTGCTTTTTAATTTTTAAAATATTAAGTTACTCCGGTTATAATTATACCCACTGCATATGTAAACGGCGGGTCAGCTTTATTTTCTGATAAACCGGCTCGCCTTATCCCTTAACCACGATGGTTTCTTTGAGTGTAAAATTTTTAAGTATAAAACAAAGAGCGGATTAACCGCCCATTTATCTTCTTATTCCAAGTTTTCCAATTATAGTTCTATACCTTTCAATATCCTTGGTCATCAGATAATTAAGTAATCCTCTTCTCTGCCCTACCATTTTTAAAAGTCCTCTTCGTGAATGGTGGTCTTTTTTATTAATCTTTAAGTGTTCGTTTAATGTATTTATTCTTTCGGTAAGAAGAGCTATTTGAACCTCCGGAGAACCCGTGTCTCCTTCTTTTAACTGGTATTTGTTTATAATTTCCAACTTGTGCTCTTTTGTCAGTGCCATGGTTTCACCTCCTATTTTTTTATCCATAAGCTAAGCCTAACGTTGGTGAGTCGATATACCTAGCAAACGGCATTTCTTTAACAATAAAATTCTATCACAGCTTTTGGCATGTGTAAAGAGTTGTTATATTCTATATGATAACCTGTTTTCAATGTCACTGTCAATTTGTTTCTTAAGCTCCTCTGCAGTGTTAAAACCTATTTCATTTCTAAGCCATTTTAAAAAGACTACTTCTACCTCAGAATCATATATAATGCTGTCAAAATCAAAAATATGAGTTTCTATGCTTGTTTGTTTGCCGTTAAAAGTAGGATTGCATCCAATATTAGTGACGCTTTTATAAATCATATCGTTTATTATTGTATTTGTAAAATAAACCCCGCCTTTAGGTAAAACAATATCATTTTCTATTTCTATATTGGCGGTTCTGATACCTATTTTGCTGCCTCTTTTACTCCCGTGAATCACTTTCCCGCTAACGCTAAAATATCTTCCCAAATACTTTTGTGCTTCTTCTACATCCCCTGATTTTAAAAGTTCTCTTATTAAACTACTGGAGACTGCTTTATTTTCTATTATTACCGGTTTTACCTCTATAACATCAAAATCAAGCTTTGTTCCGAAATCTTTTAAAGTATTTATGTCACCTTTTTGTTCCGTACCGAACCTAAAATTATAACCTGCTATTATACATTTTATTTGGAATTTATCTTTCAAAATATTATGAATAAAATCTTGGGCACTCATATTTCTTATTCTAAAAAAATCTTCCAGGTAAATACTGTCTAATCCGTTGTTTTTAAATATTTCCATACGCGCTTTATCGTTTGTTATTAATTCCGGTAATGCATAGGGTGAAAGCGATTTTTTCGGGTGTTCGGAAAAAGTGTAGATCATGCTATTGCAATCTAATTCTTTTGCTTTTGAAACAGTTGTTTCGATTAGCTTCAAATGCCCGATATGTACACCGTCAAAACTTCCCATTGTAATACAATAAGGCGCGTTTACCGCTGCTTCTTTATAAGATGTATAGACTAACATAGTATTGCTCCTTTTGTTCAAACAAATAAGGTTTTTATCTTTATATAGTTTTTTTCATTTTTTTCATCGAAATCTATTTCTCCTATTCCGATAAAACGATTATCTATATATAATCTCAATTTGGTATTTAACTTGTATTGTTGAATGTTTTCATAAATACCGAAGTCTGATATAGGGTTACCGTTTAATACAGACTTTTCTGCGTTCTCTTTTATGGATATCTTTTCATATCGGGTAAGGATATAATCAGTATCAATAATGAAATCGCTTAAATAATTGCTTTCTGCAGCCGTTTGAATTTCCTCCAAAGTTATAGTGCTATCTATATTAAAGGGATAAGATTCCAATCTAATCAATTGAGACATGTGAGCACCGTATCCCGACTTTTCACCGATATCATTGCATAGCGTTCTGATATAAGTACCTTTTGAACAGGTTATGTCAAGCATGAATTCATCATTGCTCAACTTATCTATAACAGTCATATTATATATTTCTATTTCTCTGCTTTTTATGGGTGGCTGTTTGCCTTCGTGGGCATATTGATATAATCTTTTGCCTTCATACTTTATTGCAGAGTATAATGGTGGGGTTTGCTTTATTCTTCCAATAAATGCTGATATCATTTTCTCAAAATCTATTAATTGGATGTCCCTAACTTCTGATACATTTATTATTTTGCCGTATTTATCTTGCGTATCTGTTTCTATTCCGAATTTAATATTAGCTCTATACTTCTTTCGCGAGTCTACGATATACTGTGCAGCTTTTGTTGCTTTTCCGACACATATGGGCAATACGCCTGCAGCTTCGGGATCCAATGTTCCGGTATGCCCTACCTTTTTTATTCCGGTGTTTTTTCGGATGAAATTGACAACATCGTGGGATGTCATACCGGGTGGTTTTAGCACATTTAAAAAACCGTTCATTATTAATTCTCCTCAAACAATTTAAAAGCTTTATTAAGAACAGATTTTTTTACAACTTCCATTTCCCCGATTATAGTTGCCCCGGCTGCGCTTTTATGTCCGCCTCCGCCAAACTCTCCCGCTAAAATATTAACATCGATTTTATTTTTTGATCTGAAACTGACCTTTACTTTATTGTCGGTACTTTCTTTAAATAAAAGTGCTAACTCAACTGAAATAATGTCTCTTCCGAAATTTATTATTCCTTCTGTGTCTTCATCTGTTGCACCGACACTTAAATAGTCCTCTTTAGTCAGTACCATGCTTGAAATCCTATCTTCACAATAAAACTCCAAACTGTTTATTGCGTTGGCAATAAGTTTGGTTTTTCCTTTTGTATTGTTTTGGTAAACCAACTTAAATATTTGAGCAGGTTCAACTCCTTTGTTTATTAAACTTTCCGTAATACGATGTGTTTTAGATGTGGTATTGCTATATTGGAATTGGCCTGTATCAGTTACTATCCCTACATATAAGCATTCGGCAATAGCCCTACTCATCTCGATGTTTTGGTTTTCAAAGATCTCATAGACTATTTCAGCAGTAGCGGAGGATTTAGAATCAATTATATTGTATGTCCCGAATTTACTGTTGCTTATATGATGATCAATGTTAATAATCTTTTTATCAGCTAAGTATCTATCGGTTTTACCCAGTCTTTCAGGGTCACTGCTGTCCACTACTACAGCTAAATCAAAGTCATCGTTATACCCGACTTTTTCAATTTGATCTGCGCCTTTTAAGAACTTGTATATATGGGGAACTTCATCATCAACGATTACCGTAACCTGTTTATCGCGTTCAAGTAAATAATTATAGAGGGCTAAAGAAGAACCCAAACTGTCACCGTCCGGTGCCGCATGCGATAGGATAACTATATTATTGCTTTCATCCATTATTTTAATTATCGTATGGAACATCAGCTGTTTTCTCCCTCTCCCTGTTTTATTTGTTTCAATATCTCGTTAATTCTTGCCCCATATTCGATTGAATCATCTATTTCAAAATGAATTTCAGGCAAGCATCTCAGCTTCATATATTCGCCTAATTTTTTTCTTATAAAACCGCCGGCGCTTTTTAAACCGTTTAAGGAATTAACCTTTTCCTCATCATTTCCGAATATGCTAACATATACCTTAGCAAATTTAAGGTCAGGTGTGACTTTCACATGCACCACGCTGCACATTTCGGCTATACGGGGGTCCTTGATTTCATTCATTATTATTGAGCTTATTTCCTTTTTCATTTGTTCCGAAATTCGATTTAATCTTTGTGTCGACACGAATATCACCTGCTTTATACTATTATCTTTGTACAGCTTCCATTATGAAACTTTCAATAACGTCTCCTTCTTTGATATCATTGAACTTTTCCATGCTGATTCCGCATTCAAAACCTGAATTGACTTCTTTAGCGTCATCCTTAAACCTTTTAAGAGAAGCAATTTTGCCCTCATAAATTATAACGCCGTCTCTGACAATTCTAACTTCACTGTTTCGGCTTATTTTACCGTCTGTTACATAAGAACCTGCAATAGTACCGATACTGGAAGCTTTAAAAATTGCCCTGACCTCGGCATGACCTAATACAGCCTCTTTCCATTCCGGATCAAGGAGCCCTTTCATGGCAGCTTCTATATCTTCTATGGCATTATATATAACCCTGTATAACCTGATATCAACCTTGTCTTTTTCTGCTAATGCCGAGGCAGAAGGCTGGGGTCTTACGTTAAAACCTATTATAATTGCATTGGAAGCAGACGCAAACATAACATCAGTTTCCGTTATAGCTCCAACGCCGCTGTGTATGGTTTTTA
>CAYXAT010000011.1:0-21339 GCA_964462065.1 uncultured Clostridiaceae bacterium
CTTTGTGTCATTGCAGGCCAGTCTGTGGACGATCAGTTGGGTAATGCTCCTTCTTTAGGTATATCTGGTATATTTACTATAAATAGAAAGGCAGCACCGTTATCTGAATCAAAGGAATATGCAGAAGAGAATTTAAGATATACCATCAGGAATATAATGCACTTTGTGAAGGATATAAAAAAATAGGAATTAAAAAAGAGTGTTTTTATTAAAAACACTCTAAAATATTACTTATATCAATAACTTGTTTTACTTATAAAGAATCCTATCGGTAATGTTTCTTACAGAGCTGCAACCTGTTAAAATCATTGATGCTTTAAGATCTGCCGCTATATTATCGATAAGCATTTTTACACCTTCTGCTTGTCCTCCAAAAGCCGCCGGTACAAAAGGTCTGCCGATTAAAACCGCATCAGCACCAAGAGCGAGCATTTTCAGAACATCAGTACCGTTCCTTATACCGCCGTCAGCCAAAACTATAATCCTTCCCTTGACCCTCTTAGATATTCTGGAAAGCACATCAGCAACTCCGGGAGTATGATCTAATGCTCTGCCGCCATGATTAGAGACCACAATTGCGGCTACTCCGGCTTCTATCGCCATTTCGGCTTCATCGATGGTCATAACCCCTTTTAAGATAAAAGGAAGTTCAGTGCTTTCAGTAATTCTTTTTATAGCCTCCATTGGCTTGGGGCCCACCGGTTTTCCATGGAGTGCAAGGGTTACAAGGCCTGCCGCATCTATATCCATACCTATTGCGAATACTCCTGCTTCTTCAGAGATTCTTATTTTCTTAACGAGCTCTTCGTGCTCCCATGGCTTTATTACGGGGATTCCATCTCCGTTTATTTTTCTTAATTGATTCAGGTTGGCTATTAGAAGTTGATCATCGGCCCCATCACCTACCATAGGGTAGATTCCACCTTGGAAGCAGCCTTCGGTTATCCATGTAATATACTCTTCCTCAGTAAACTTGCCGCCCATGTTAAAGCTTGTCCCCGCTACAGGTGCTGCAAATACGGGAATGCGCATTTTTTTCCCGAAAAGTGTGACTGAGGTATCCGGATCCTTGCAATTATGTAACACTCTCATATTGAGTTTGTATCTTTTCAAGGCCTCTACATTTTCCATAAAAGACTCACCGGTACCCTTACCACCCATCCCGGGTACCTCTCCTGCACAGGCCTTGCCATTGCAGACAGGGCATACTCTGCAAGCACCGTTTAAATTAGCTCTGGCTTGCTTCAGAATATCTGAATATTTCATTATTATTACGCCTCCATTAAAAAATTATTGAAGAACAAAACCTATATTAATGGGCAATATTTTTATAAATTAAGACTTCTTTATCGTTTCATAACCTTAATATTAGTTGTCACCATAGAATAGGATAGGGTAACCGTCAACAAAGTTGGCATATAGGGCCCTATACTGTGTCTTATCACTATAACAGACATGATTGCCATTATCCCGCCGGCTATGGTAATAGGAACACCAATATAATAATCAGTCGGTTTGGATATGTTGAACCTTGCAAGCCTATAAGCTCCGGATAATATGTAGATTATTGTTACAGCACTGCCGTACATATAGATTTCGTTTAAAGATAGAGACCATAACAGTATTGCCGGGGCAACACCAAAGGATACGAGATCGGCTAAGGAATCAAGCTCCCTGCCTATTTCAGTTACCATATCCAGTTTGCGGGCTATTTTACCGTCCAACCTGTCTAATAGAGTACCTATAAGAACAAAGCCAACAGCCAAAAGCTGCTCGTTCCCAATAACGCATAATATGGAGAAACAGCCCATAGAAAGGTTCATTAATGTTACCATATTGGCATAATTATATCTTGGTTTAATTTCTAATTTTGTTTCATCAGTTACTTGTTTCATTTAATAACACCCCAATTATTGTTTTTCCACCCTTTACCTTATCCCCGACTTTTGCTTTTATATCAATCTGTTCGGATGGGATTATTATTTCCGTGCAGGAACCGAATTTTATTAAGCCGAAAAGGCTGCCTTGATTCATATAATCATCAATTTTAACCCAATCCACTATTCTTCTTGCAACAAAACCTGTGATTTGAATAACTAAAATGCTTAGAGTACCAGATTTTATGCCAATAATATTTCTTTCATTCATATCAGAGGCATGACTTTTAAACGCAGGAAAAAACTTACCCGGGATATATTCTTTATAAAATACTGTGCCTGATAAAGGTATCCGGTTTACATGAACATTAAAAAGAGATAAAAAGATTGATACTTTATAGACTTCGCATTTTAAGACATCGTCATAATCAATTTTTTTAATGTCCATTATCTTACCATCAGCAGGCGATAGAAGGTTATTTTCGTTAGCTATGATACTTCTTGGTGGGTTTCTAAAAAAATAAATAAGAAAAAATGTAATAAATAAAGGCATTATGGCTATGTAAGAGTTCGCCAACGCTGCAATGCCTGTACAGATAATACCTATAAAAATATATGGGAATCCCTCCGGTGAAATAATTAGTTTTCTCATGCTACCTCCACGTAACTGTAAGAATAATTAAAACCCTTATCATAATTAATATGCAATAATATTCTTTATAGAAATATTATACTTAGTTTACGCTCATTTTACCAGACTTTTATTTGCAAGTATAGATTTTCGGGCAAAAATGAATATCAGTTCAAGATGGCTGACTGATGGTAAAATATGCAGTTTTAAATTATAATAGATTTATATTAGGTTATAAATCCAACAGTAAATTATTTTTGCGAACGAGAGAATGCCAGGACACGAAAAGGGACAATAGAAAAGAAGCGGAGGGATAAAAATGATAAATTATAAAAGTAGGATTAATAATTTGAGAAACTACATGAGAGATACAGGTATAGACATGTGTTTTCTGCCCAGATCCGGTGAACAGGATTATCTAACCGGCTTCCCAAAAGGATTAAATGACCTTACATATGCAAATTCTTATGGTGATTGGGCTGAGGGGATATATATTTTTTTAGATAAAATATTCTATTTGGTTCCCCAAATGACGGTTAATTTGGGTCATGTGCCGGAGAACATATATGGAATTATAGATGATTATGTTGTTATAAGTGAAGGCGTGTCAATTATAGATACAGTGCGAGGCTTTATGGGACACAAATTGAATGTAATAAAGAAAATAGCCGTTACAAAGAATGCATTCTCTACTACACTGATGTATTTCAAAGAATTGATACCGGAAGCAGAATATGTTTCATTAGAGGAATATGTAAACAATCTTAAGATGATAAAAACGGATTATGAACTGTCAAAGATAAAGGAAGCATGTAAAATAACAGACGAAGTCTTTTCAGAAGTTGTACCTCTTCTTAAGATAGGTATGAGCGATATAGATGTTAAAGCCGAGATAGACAGAAGAATACTTTTGAAAGGTTGCGAAGGGAATTCCTTTCATACAGGTGTATTAATCAGCGGGGGCAGCAATAAAACTCATTGGAGCGATGCCACAGGAAGTATTATAATAGAAGGGTGTACAGTAGCATTTGACTTTGGGGTGATGAAGGACGGTTTTTGTTCAGATTTCGGTAGGACAGTATATGCCGGGGAACCGACAAAAGAGATGGTAAGAATACATGAAGCAGTTATCGAGGCACAGGGAATAGCCATAGAAGCAATGATCCCCGGAAGAATCAACTGTGAGGAATTAAATTTACTTGCCAGGCAATACCTGAAAAATCAAGGATTAATAGAAGGTTTCCGTCACCGTCTGGGACATTCGATAGGGAGAGATGTGCATGAGTATCCTTATTTGATGCCGGGCTATAAAGAATTACTTCAAAAGAATATGACCTTTACTATAGAACCATCGGTAATTATAGATGATGTCTTGTTGATAAGGGTTGAGGATATAGTAGCAGTCGGTGATAACGGCGGAGTACCTTTGAGTAACTACACAAAAGACATAATTGTAATTTAAAAAGGGTTGTATAACTAATCTTTAGGGGGGATATAATGAAGCCGGTTATTGGTATCACATCTAACTTTAAAACCATAAACGATAGACTTAACTGTGCTCTTGATTACGACTATGTAAGCGCTGTAAATAGAGCCGGAGGAATTGGTTTAATCTTACCTATAGTTACAGATGAAGGGATTTTGGATGACTACTTTCAAATATTAGACGGTTTGGTTTTCAGCGGCGGTGAAGATATAGAGACTTCTTATTATGGCGAGAGTCCAATAGAACAGATAGGAACAATATGTTTGGACAGGGATATATGCGAGATGGGTTTGTTTAAAAGGGCGTATGAAAAGAACATGCCTGTATTGGGAATTTGTAGGGGTATGCAGCTTATTAATGTTGCTTTGGGAGGTTCTTTGTACCAGGATATAAAGACACAAATAGACGTGACATTAGAACATCGTTCAAAAAAGGAGTTAGTGGGGCAGCCACATCATAGTATAAAAGTTATGGAAGACAGTATGCTGTATAAAATGCTTGGTGTAAAGGAAACAGACGTAAACTCTTTTCACCATCAATCTTTAAAGGATATTGGCAGGGGCTTAAAAGTAACTGCAATTACACCCAAAGGAATAATAGAAGGTGTTGAGTCGAAGGAAAAAGAGTTTCTCATTGGCGTACAATGGCATCCCGAGAAACTGATTGGTGATTATCCCGTGTTTAATGGTATTTTCGATACTTTTATAGAAGCATGTTTTAAATTTATGTAAAGTATATAAACGGGAGTTATTGCTATAAAAGATGATTGGTGCAAACTTTAGTAATTTGCACTGCAATAAAAACATTAAAGAATAAAGGAGGTTATATTATGGTAGTTTCGCATAGGGATTTTGTAGAGGGCATTACATTTAGCGGCGAGGCTAAAAATGTTTTGAAGAAATCGCTTATCGCAAATAAAGAGGGTTGGGAAGACTATGTGATGAGATATTTCGAAGTAGGTGAAGATGGATTTTCCCCAAAACATATTCATCCGTGGCCTCATATTGTATACGTTTTAGGCGGTGAAGGCGTTATTGAGATAGAAGGGAAGAGCCACGATGTGAAAGCCGGTTCCTTTGCTTTTATTTCGAATAATTTGGAACATCAGTTCTTAAATACAGGTAAGGATATACTTTCCTTTATTTGTATTGTTCCGCCGGAAGGAGACTAAGTCATATTTCGCATAAATCATTTGAAGGTAATTTCAGAAATATATTTTAACAACTATAAGACCATTGGGTGGAGAAATCTATCTAAATGGTCTTATTATCACCTGTATAAGTTACAAGGTATAATAAACTTTGGAAAACCTAAAAATAGATATTATAAACTTAGGCCAAATGTATTTTGAACAAAAGAAAGTGAAGGGTTTTATGACAGAAGTAAACAAAAGATTGGAAGATTGGAATCTTGATAATAGTTATGCAGGGCTGCCTAAAATATTTTACAGTAATATAGATTTAAATCCTGTAAGTGCGCCCGAATTAGTTATATTAAATAGCAAATTAGCAGAGTTTTTAGGATTGAATTCAGAGGCTTTGCGTAGTAAAGATGGCGTTTTTGTATTGGCGGGAAACAATCTTCCACCAAATTCTATTCCTATTGCGCAAGCCTATGCAGGACATCAATTCGGTTATTTTACTATGCTTGGAGATGGGCGTGCTGTGTTACTGGGAGAGCAAATTACGCCGAATGGACAGAGATATGATATACAATTGAAAGGTTCAGGAATAACTCCGTATTCAAGAGGCGGTGACGGTCGCGCTGCTCTTGGTCCCATGTTGCGTGAATATATTATAAGTGAGGCAATGCACGGACTGGGAATATCGACTACTCGCAGTTTAGCTGTTGTTACTACCGGTGAAATGGTAGCACGGGAGACTAACTTGACAGGGGCGGTATTGACGAGGGTTGCTATGAGCCATTTGAGAGTAGGTACTTTTCAATTCGTTTCAAAATGGGGGAATGTACAAAACCTCAAGCTCTTAGCCGATTACACAATAAAAAGGCACTATTCTTGGATAGAGAATGAAGACAATAAATATTTAGCATTTCTTCGGGAAGTTATAAAAAGGCAGGCGTCTTTAATTGCTAAGTGGCTATTAGCGGGATTCATACATGGGGTTATGAATACCGATAACATGGCTTTAAGTGGTGAAACAATCGATTACGGACCCTGTGCATTTATAGATACATATGATCCCGCTACGGTGTTCAGTTCTATCGATACTTACGGTCGCTACGCTTATGGTAATCAGCCGGGTATCGGTGCTTGGAATCTTTCACGATTTGCAGAAACATTGTTACCGTTATTGCATGACAAAGAAAACCAGGCTATAGAACTTGCACAAAACGAGATTTCCAACTTTGACGAATATTTTCAGCAAGGATTTTTAAACGGGATGAGAAAGAAATTAGGATTATTTAATGAAGAAACTGAGGACGGGATCTTAGTTGAGGAATTTTTGAATATCATGGAAAAGTATAAAGCGGACTATACCAATACTTTTATTTCATTAACCTTTGGCAATTCAACAGAAGAAACAATATATGACTCAAAGGAGTTTAAAAACTGGCTTGAAAAATGGAGAGGAAGGTTAAACAGACAAGTAGAAAACAAGGATGATGTTTTTAAGCTTATGAAAAGTAGCAATCCGGCAGTAATCCCTCGAAATCACAGAGTTGAAGAAGCTTTGGAAGCGGCAGAACATGGTGACTATGCTGTAACGAATAAGCTTATCGATATCCTATCAAGGCCTTACGCTCATTGTCCGGAACAAAAGGAATACTCTGCGCCTCCTTCACCTTCAACCTGCCCCTATAAAACTTTTTGTGGAACTTAATTCTCAAATGTATTAAAGGCTACATTTAATGCTACACTACATTTATTTCCGCTTGCAATCGCTTCATTTTTATATTATTATGTCTTATGTAAACATATCAACGTGTTGTTATATACCATTTTTATTAAAACTTAATTTACATAATTAAAAACTTATTTTATGATATCACGCCAATGGTGTGCATGATTCTTGCATGGTATCTATAAGAGTTTTTTGTTTGCAAAAAAACATATCATCTTACATTCTGTCTAAATCACGTTAAAGGAGGAAAACAAGTGTTTATACCTGGCAAAAGGGTTATTGGGCAGTATGTTTATACTGACTCAATGATTGATGAAGCGATTAGGGTATCGCAAAATACGCAATGGGGTAATGATGACCTTTTCAATTTAATAAATGATCCCATTATGGTTACTGATGCAGAAGGTAATATTATGATGGTAAACGAAGCATTTGCAAGTCTTCGCGGTGTTAAGAAGGAATATCTGATAGGCCAAAACGTGAAAGGTTTTGATCCTCCGTCCAGGGTCGTGGATGTTTTAAAAACACGGAAAGCAATAAGAGGTATTTCTCAAAGAGACGATGGTAGCGTTTATATTGTTGAAACAATGCCTATTCTGCAAAATGAGAATTTGATAGGCGCTATTTTTATTGCAAAAGATATTAATGCAATCGAAAAAGTCAAGGAAATAAATAAAGAAAGCTTTAGCGATTTTCAAAGTGAGAGCTACACAGAATTTATAGGGAAAGATCCCGAGATAATGAAGTTAAAAGAAAAGATTAATAGGATCGCTAAATCAGATTTAGCGGTTCTAATAACCGGTGAAACCGGCTCGGGAAAAGAACTCGTAGCAAGGTCGGTTCATGCCCAAAGTCTACGTTCTGATTCGCCCTTTGTTGCCATTAACTGTTCCGCATTATCCTCTAATTTAATTGAAAGCGAATTATTCGGTTATGATGAAGGTGCATTTACCGGTGCGAAAAAGGGCGGTAAGCCGGGATTATTTGAGGTAGCTAACGGTGGGACTCTATTTTTAGATGAAATAGGGGACATGCCGTTGGACTTTCAACCAAAACTACTTAGGGCCCTTGAGGAATTCTCAATTCGCAGAGTAGGTTCAAACAATAAACGCTTCATAGATATCCGCTTAATAGCTGCAACAAATAAGCGAATAGATGAGCTTTCATCAAGCGATTCTTTCAGATTAGATCTTTATTATCGTTTATCCGGTGTGAATCTTCATGTGCCTCCGTTAAGGGACAGACAGGAGGATATTCCCATTCTGACCAGGTATTTTTTAAATAAATTAAACAATAAAACAGGGAATACAGTCGCTATTACACCTTCCGCACTGTTTTATATGAAGGTTTATTCTTGGCCGGGAAATGTCCGAGAACTAAAAAATACTATAGAAAGCCTTTATTATCTATGTGAAGGCGGGCTGATAAGAAAGTCGGATTTGCCTGATTATTTATCAATCGCAAAAGATGAATCTAAAAAAACTACTGAGGATGTGGTATTAAAGGTTATCCGTAACAGCGAATTCGATAATCGTAAGCAGATAATATTCGATTATCTAAAAAACAATGAATATATTACCAATAAGGTTTATTGCAATCTGACAAAGGTAAACAGGGTTACTGCTTATAGAGACTTGGCAAGGCTAGTGTCCGCAGGAGATTTGACCATGTTAGGCATGGGACGTTCTGTTAAATATGTATTTACGAGAGAGGCTTAATAACGATACTGATGAAAATAGAAATAAAAGTTTGGCACGGCATTTGCTTATATCATAGTTAAAATAATTTGGTTTTGATATAGTATTTCATTACTTGCAATCTATGCAGCCTATAAGTTAATAAAAAATGTAATGTTCATGATATTAGGCTGTTTAAATAGATCTGAATGAGCTTTTAATTGAGGAGGTGAGGAAACCTTAAAATTACCAGAGAATTTTAAAGGGGGGAAAGTATGAAAGGGAAGTACAGACAGAACGAGACATGGGTTCAAAATCAATTTGTTGCACAGTATGGTATTGAAGCATTTATGAAAAATGCAAATATGGGGTTGGAAGAGAAAGGTTTTAAGCACGTGGATATAATGCGTGCCTCGTCTCGCATAACCTGCATGCGCTCCATGCCCAAGGCTTGGAATATAGTAGCACAACAACAGGAAGAGCTTGCTAAAGAGGCAGACGAAAAGGGACATGAGGCTACAGCCGGAGCTTTTTATCATAGGGCAGCATTATATTATGGAAAAGCGGCTTTATATCATCATGCTGATGATGGCAAAAAACTGAAAATGTATGAAGACTTGGTTAGATGTTATACAAAAGCTATGAAGTATTTCGATTATACAATTGAGAGAGTAGTATTGCCTTTCGGAGAGCATAATCTATACGGCATCTTGCACATTCCGAAAGATGTAAAGGAACCCCTTCCCGCAGTTTTAGCAAATCCGGGTATGGATATGATCAAGGAAGATTATCCGAATCTGAGCGATAACTTTTATATTAAAAGGAATATGATCGCTTTGGTTGTAGATGGGCCGGGTTGGGGAGAGACAAGACTTCACGGTTTAAAATTCACCGATGAGGATTATATTAAGGCAGGCAAGATGTTTATCGATTATTTATGCAGTCGACCGGAGGTTAATCCTGATCAGATAGGTGTATTTGGAGGTAGTATGGGATCCTATACGGCCCCCATGATAGCCGCCAATGATGACAGAGTAAAAGGTATAGCCACATTGCTTGGAGCTTTCACCAGCTTTGAGTTTTTAATGCATTCAGTACAGCCGGGGCTTCGTAACAAGTGGAAATATATGACCGGAGTCTATGACGATGATGAATTTGACAACATGATAGACGGGTCATCCCTGGCAAAAATAGCGGATAAGATTAAAGTACCCATGCTGGTGTCTGCGGGTGAATTTGACGAAATGAGTCCTTTAGAGATGACAATGGGTTTTTACAATATGTTGGATTGCCCCAAGGAAGTATGGATAGTAGAGGATGAACATCATTCCTGCGCAAGCATGTACCACGAATTGTTCGCCTGGTCTTTTGACTGGTTAAGGGATGTTCTTACAAAAGGGTTGCCTGCAGATCATGCAGTTGAAAAATGGATACCTTCAAGAAGATAAGTCATTTTAGAAAGGAAGTAAATAAATGAAGAATAAAAGAAGAATAGCTTTAATAGCAATGGTTTTAGTTCTATCAATGATTCTGGGAGCATGTGGTTCCGGTAAGCCGGCAGACCCTGTACCGCCGGTAGAAAACGGAGAATCGGAATTTGAAGAAATGACAATTATATTTGCACACTCAGCCCCGGTTACTGATGCGAGACACATAGGAGTACTTGCATTCAAAGACTATGTAGAAGAGACTTCAGGCGGAAAAGTAAAAGTAGACGTATATCCCGGCGGACAGCTTGGAGACACGCGTTCAATAGTTGAAGCGACACAGACAGGTGGTATACAAATCAGTTTGATGCCTCCTTCCAATGTAGGTGGATTTAATCCGTTACTTGCAATTGCCGATGTTCCCTACCTATTCCCCGGTGATTTGGATAAAGCAAGACAAGTGGTAAAAGGCCCTGCAGGACAGGCATTATTGGATTCAATGCAGGATTACGGCATGGTGGGACTCACGTTTTTACCCGACTTATACAAAGCATTTACCGCAAACAAACCAATACTGTCTCCTGATGATTTAAAAGGATTAAAGCTGAGAGTAATGCAATCACCTGTTTTGATAAAGATGATGGAGGCATGGGGAGCCAGCGCACTTACTATTGATTATGGTGAAACATTTACAGCCCTTCAGACAGGCGCAATTGATGCCCAGGAAGCTGGTATAGGTGCAGGAATCTATAACATGAAATTTTATGAAGTACAGGATTATATGATGTTATCCAATCATATTTTAGGATTGCAAATGATTTTTGCCAACAAAGATTGGTTTGACGGATTAAATGAAGCTACAAAAAAACTTGTTCATGATGGATGCGAAGCGGCTTATGAGGCACATCGTGAAGCCAGAATGGAAACAGAGGAAAATGCCATGAAAGCAATAGAAGCTCATGGAACGAAAATAATAGAATTGACTGAAGAACAAATGCAGTCACTATCTGATGCAGCTAAACAACCTTGTATAGATTATTTTGTTGAAACCAACGGTGAAAAAGGTCAGGCTCTTGTAGATATATTTGAAGAAGAACTAAATAAGCTGAAGTAACAATCACAATTGATATTAGGTATATAACTTATTGAAACGGAGGCCAAGCTTCCGTTTCAATAAGGAAATATCAACTTGTCATAACACATTAATGGAACACGTATTTTATTTAGCTTGGAGGTTTAGCACTATGGAAGTTATTGTCAAAGGTTTTAAAAAGTTTGACAGCTCCCTTGAAAAGATTGAAAAATGGTTTAGCGGAATGGGTTTCTTAATAATCACAATTTTAGTTTTGGCAGGCGTTGTTTTGAGAGGAGTCTTCAGTTTTACTTTCCCCTGGTTGGAGGAATTTTGCCAATATCTAATGGTTTGGATTGTATGTATCGGTTGTGTGCTCAGCGTAAAAAACAATGAGCATGTCGGTGTAGATGTAATTTTTTCGGTATTGCCAAAAAAGTCGCTAAAGATATATAGAGCTATATTAGCATTGGTATGTACAATATTTTTAATATTTTTCACACAGTTTTCTATTGACCTTTTATTAAAAGTCAAGAAAACCGGACAGACAAGTATTTCAATGCCTTGGCTACAGATGTATATACTTTATGTAGGTTTGGTAGTGGGAAATATACTTTTGATTTATGAATATATAAAACTATTTATCGGTTTAGTTAAAGAGTTTTTTAAAGGTGATAAAGAAGGCAAGATAACACAAAAAAACCATGAAGCGATAGAAGGGAGGTAACAAATTTGACCGCGACAGTTTTTATTATATCTTTATTAGTTGTTTTAGCTACAGGTATTCCGATATTCATTGCGATGATGTTGCCAAGTTCCTTTTATCTGGTAAAAGAATTGAGCATGCAAGGATATTTAATTGCCCAATCTTATGTGGGGGGGCTCAATAAGTATACTTTACTTTGTGTGCCGTTTTTCACCCTTGCCGCTTCAATAATGGGAAGAGGTCAGATTGGCCCCAGATTATTAAAATTTGCAAAAAATCTTGTTGGTCATATGTATGGCGGCTTTGCCCTTGCCACAATTGTAACCTGCACTATAATCGGTGCGATATCAGGTGCATCTGTAGCGGGAATTTTGATTATCGGCGCCCTTGTATACAAAGAAATGTTGGCAAATGACTATGACAAGGATTTCTCCGCAGGATTGATAACATCTACCAGTGCGGTAGGAATGCTCATACCCCCCAGTATTTGTTTTGTCATATTCGGCATGAATACCGGCACTTCCGTTACAAAACTTTTTCTTTCGGGAGTAGGCTCAGGTTTGACTTGGGGTATAGTCTTTGCAATATACAGTTATATTTACGCAAAAGTAAAGAAGATCCCGAGAACTTCGAAACCTACTATCGAGGAAATACTCATAAGCACAAAAGAAGCGGGATGGTCTTTAGGATTACCTATAATTATTATAGGCGGCATGTATTCCGGTAAGTTCAGTCCGACAGAGGCTGCAGCTGTATCCGCAGGTTATGCGTTGTTGGTAGAGATGTTTGTATACAAAGACTTAAAATGGAATGAATTTATGGAAATGCTTGCTGATTGCTCAAAGACTTGTGCCACTGTATATATTTTACTTGCGGCGGGACAAGTACTTGCGTACACGATGACTCTTGCAAAGATACCGCAATTGATGTCCGGTTTGTTAGGTACCACCTCCCCAATAGCTGTCTTGTTGGTTATTAATTTGATGTTTTTAATCGCGGGGATGTTCATGGGTGCCGGTTCTGCCATAGTTATAATTATTCCTATGGTATATTCATTGGCAATGAATGCCGGTATTGATCCTATACACTTAGGAAATGTTGTAACAACTAACTTGGCAATAGGCATGTCAACACCGCCTTTTGGACAAAACCTGTTTGTTACGTGCAAGGCATTGAAGATGGACTTTGCAGAAGTAGTAAAGGCAACTACGCCATTTATTTTGCTTAGCTTAGTCGTCTTAGCTTTGGTTACGTTTATACCGGCTATTTCATTGTATTTACCGAACCTGTTGAAATAGGTGCATGATTAATCATTATTAGAATATTAGTCCTTTAGATTATATAAGGGACTTAGAAAAATATAAATTAATAAAAAGAAAGAGAGGCGTTTTTTAATGGAATTTTCAAAATCAGCTTTAGTAGTCGTAGATATCAACAGGATACATTTTGATGTGGACATGCAAATACTGCCTGTTTCAAAGGAAGATGCAGAAAGGGTTATTAAAAATGTTTCAGAGGTTGTTATACCTGCATTCCGTAAGCATAACCGACCCATCATTTTCATAACAACAGCACATAGACATAATCCGGTAACCGGTTTTCCAATGTGTTTGAACAATCCTTTATGGAAATACCAATACGAGAAAAAGTCAGTTACAGGTGTGGGACATAAACGTAAATTGGTAGGTATTCCAGGTTCAAAGGCAGTGGAGATAATGCCGCAGATGGATGTTCAACCCACAGACTATGTAGTTACAAAACAAAGATACAGCCCTTTTATTGCGACAGACCTTGAACTGGCTGTACGATGCATGGGCATAGATACGTTTTTCCTTGTAGGCGGCAACACAAATAATTGTGTTCTCAGTACAGCTTTTGAATCCTATAATCGTGATATCAGAGTTGTTCTTTTGGAAGACTGCTGCGCAAGCATGAATGGACAAAAATACCACGAGTTTGCAATTGAACAGATAAGGGCTTCCTTGGGCTGGATAAGCACATCAGATAAAGTTGAGGGCTTATTAAGCGGTACCCAATCTCTTGATTAAAGGTTATCACTAACGATGGAAGCATTATCCCGTGTAATTTGCGGTAAGAGGTGATGTTGTGGCAATAAAAGTAGATATGAACAAATGTATGGGTTGCCGTATATGTGAGATGACTTGTTCTCTTGTTAATTATAATGAGTCGAATACAAAAAAGTCCGCTATAAAAATAAATGAGAGTCATAAAAAGATAGGAACCTTTGATGTAGTATATTGTAATCAATGTGGCATATGCGCCAAAAAGTGCCCTGTTAACGCCATTGTAAAAGAAGGCAGAAACTGGCGAATAATTGAAGAAATGTGTATAAACTGCGGTATATGCATGGAGGTATGCCCCAGGAACACAATTTTTGAATATCCCGGTTTCATTGCTCCGATAAAATGCTGTGGTTGTAACGAGTGTGCAAAGGTTTGTCCCGTACAAGCCATAACAGAAGTAGGCAATGATTAAAGGAGAAGACTTTATGATTATTGATGTTCACGGTCATTATATGCCCATGGTCAAAAATTCGGATTACCAGACATTATTCGAAATAGATAGGGCAGATGACGGTTCTAAATATATGAAAATAAAAGGAAAAAGATTAGGGAAACTTGATGAAGGGCTTATCAGCATAAAAAGGCAAATATCGGATATGAATGATACCGGTATTGATTGCAGAGCTCTTTGTATCCCACCCTTTGCTTTCAATTATGAGATTGACAATGTAGATAATATAGAGTGGGCAAAGCTGCTTAACAATCAGATATATGAAGATATTAATGCTTATGCCGACAGATTTTTAGGGCTTGCAACTCTGCCCATGAAATCCGTAAATGCTGCATGTGACGAGCTTGAAAGGACAATGAGAGATCATAATTTTATAGGTGCCCAAATAGCCACAAACATAGACGGAATGGAATTGGATGATGAATCCCTGTTTCCTTTTTGGGAAAAAGCCGAAAGTTTAGGGGCTTTCATACTGTTGCATCCTCATTACACAATGAGCCGTAAGGGATTTGTCGATTTTCATTTAAGGAATATTGTCGGCAATCCTTTGGATACAACTATAGCCGCAATAAGAATTATAGCCGGCGGTGTATTTGAACGCTACCCGAATTTAAAAATTTGTTTGTCCCATTCCGGTGGTTACTTGTCTTTGGCGGCAAGCCGGATGGATCATGCTTATATAGTACGACCGGAGTATTCCCATTTGCCGGCTGCACCGTCAACATTTTTGAAGAGATTCTATTATGATTCAATAATCCATGATATGAAAGCGTTAGAATATGTAATAAGTCAAGCCGGAATCGACAGTATATTATTGGGAACAGATTATCCTTTTGATATGGGAGATTTAAATCCTGTGGATTCTATAAAAAGGCTTGGCGTCAATGAAAGCGATAAAAAGAAAATTTTAAGTGATAACGCAGTCTTCTTGCTTAAAAAAAGCACTGGAGGTAAGATAAGTGAAGGATTACGGTAGATTGTGGGATTACGATTTGTCATCGGACACTCTGACAAAAAAACAAATACCGGAGAATGTTATAAAAAGATACTTGGGTGGCAGAGGCCTTGCATCGTATCTCATGTTGAATAATACAAAAGCCGGTGCGGATCCTTTATCCCCCGAAAATATTATTTTGTTTATGTCCGGCCCCCTTACCGGCACGCCGGCACCCGGTGCAGGTAAATATCTGGTAGTCACTAAATCACCTGCAACCGGGGGCTGGTTGGAAAGTTACTCAAGCGGTGCAATTTCAACGGAGATGCGATATGCGGGTTGTGATGTGCTTATTTTAAGAGGTAAAGCGGAAATTCCTTCAATTATCAGCATAACAGATGACAAAATAGAACTGATTGACGCGATGGATTTATGGGGCATAGATACCTATGAAACCGAGCATATACTAAAAAATAGATATGGAAACCAAAGGTTAGGTATAGCTTGCATTGGTCCTGCAGGAGAAAACCTTATAATTTCCGCTCTTATAAACAGTGATATCTTTCGGCAGGCCGGCAGAGGCGGAGTAGGCGCCGTTATGGGTTCCAAAAATGTTAAAGCCTTGATAGCCAGCGGTACCAAAGGCATTCATTGCGAGGATAAGGATAAATTATTATCTCATTTAGTATCAAATGTTAACGATGCCAAGGCTGATGTGAGAGTTGAGAATCGCAGAAAATTCGGTACCTCGGCAACAATGCTAAACACAAACAGATTGGGAATGCTACCGACTCTGAACTATCAAAGAGGTACAAGTCCTGAAGCTATGGGACGGATTGATGCGAATGGTGTTAAAGACCATGTTTATCATACAAAAGGATGTATTTCCTGTATAACTCCCTGTGGCATTATGACTCATTCTAAAGGACCTCTGGGAGAGCAATATGTTGAAGGGCCGGAGTACGAAACTCTTAGTATGCTAGGCTCAAATGTAGGCATCTATGATTTAGGTATAATTTCCGCATCAAATATTGTATGTGATAAAGAAGGCCTTGATACTATATCTACAGGCAATACTATTGCCTTTGCTATGGAGTGTTTTGAAAAGGGACTTATAGATGAAGACTATACCGATGGGTTAAAATTTACTTTTGGAAACAAAGAACTATTTCCGGGAATTATCAGCGACATAGCTCATAAAAGAGGATTCGGGGCAAAGCTTGCTTTGGGAGTAAAAGCACTGTCAAAAAAAATCGGACAGGGCTCGGAGCATTTTGCAATGCACACTAAAGGTCTCGAATATGCGGGATATGATCCCCGCGCTGCTTATGGTGGTGCGGTGGCATATGCCGTTGCACCGCGCGGTGGCTGCCATAGAAGGAGTTCGCCAATGCATGTAGCATTTGCCACTGATGATCCTTTGCAAATAAAAGGACACAGTGCAGCATTGAGGAAATTGTTTGTTGAGCGTTCTTTGATGCATACGCTTTTGGTATGTGACTTTGTGGGGCGGAGCCTGCATGTGGCTGTTGAGGATTACATTCAATATATAGAGGCGGTATTAGGTTTGACTTTTACAAAAGAAGAGTTTACGGATATCGCCGATAGGACGGAAACCGCCATAAGATTGTATAATATGCGGGAAGGTTTAACAAAAAAAGATGATACAGTAGCACCGCGTATTGTAGAAGATGCTTTACCGGACGGACCGGGAGCGGGCAAAGTTATCGGATGGGCAAATTTTTATAAAATGCTGGAAGAATACTATTTGCTTTATGGCTGGGATAAAGACGGCATTCCGACAAAAGAAACATTAGAGCGTCTGAGTATATAACAGTCAGTTTAGGCTGTTAATAAATAAATATGGAATAAGAAGCGGTTTATTTAAAAGGAGGACGCAATGAAAAACGTATTATTATCTTATTTCGAATTAAATAAAGAAAGAATAATCGATACCTTCAATGATTTACATTCAATACCTGAAAAAGGATTTGATGAATTCAAGACAGCAGAGTATTTATCAAAGCGTTTGGAAGCAAGTGGTTATTCTGTAAAGACCGAAGTAGGAGGAACGGGAGTCATAGGGATACTTGATTCGGGAAAACCGGGTCCTTGTGTAGGACTTCGAGCGGATATGGATGCATTGATGCATGAAGTTAACGGTGAATTGGTTGCCATACATTCTTGCGGTCATGATGCTAACAGCACTGTCGTTCTTTCTGTGGCGGAGGCTTTGGCGGGTCTTAATTTTCCCGCTAAGGGACAATTGAGGATTGTATTTCAGCCTGCTGAAGAGATTTTATCCGGTGCTAAAGCATTGTTGGAATCCAAAGAGATGGAAGGCCTCGACTATTTAATAGGTACCCATTTACGACCCAAAGAAGAGCTCCCTTACGGTAAAATTTCACCATCGGTAAGACATGGTGCTTCGGGAATAATGATGGTAGAGGTAATTGGTTCGGATGCACACGGGGCAAGACCTCACCAGGGCATAAATGCAATAGATGCCTGTTGCTTGATAATTAGTGCGGCGAATAGCATCAGGCTTGATCCTCAGGTCCCTCATTCACTTAAGGCTACAATGATAAAAAGCGGTGGAAACTCTTTAAATGTTATTCCCGGAAAAGCGGAGATGGCTTTTGATATGAGAGCACAAACAAATGAAGTAATGGAAAAATTAAAAGAATCTTTGATATATGTTGCTGAGAAAGCCGGGGAAGCGTGCGGAGCCAAAGTAGTATGCCGTCTGAAGGGTGAAGTACCGGCAGCACAAGACAGTGATGAAGTGGTGAGAATAGCTAAAGAATGTATAGAGTATGTTCTTGGCGAAAACGGGGTGGCAGATTATGTTGTCACTTCCGGCGGTGAAGATTTTCACAATTACACTAAACAAATGAAGAATTTAAAAACGACAATTTTAGGCATAGGTGCAAATCTTACACCGGGGCTTCATAAGCCGGATATGACATTTAAAATTGATGCTCTTACAGATGCATCCAAGGTAATGGCTTTGATGGTCAATGAAATACTAAAATAATTACAAGGAGGCTAAAACATTGGCTGAATACCTTAATTTAATGGAAAAAGAAGAAGATTTACTTGTTGAAAATGTAAGCGGTAAAAGGTTGATGGAATATACAGGGGAAATCGCAAAGTGGATAAGAGTATCGGGTACGAAAGAAGAAGTAGAAAGCCTGGAATACTGTAAAAAGGTCTTAGAGGGCTTTGGATATGAAACCGAGCTATCTTTCCATTCGGCTTTTATAAGCGTTCCCGTGAAGGCTTTTGTTGAGTTAGAGTATCCAAAACGTTTAAGTTTTGAGGCATTAGGACACTCTTTTACTCCCTCTACTTCTCCTGCAGGGCTTAAAGGAGAGATCGTGCTCTCAACTTGCACGGCTATTTCCGGAAAAATCGTTCTATGCAACGGACTGCCTTCCGCAGATGAGGTTGCAAGACTAAGCAGTCTTGGAGCTATAGGAGCAATATATGCGCAGGATGATTTTTTGCATAATATCGCATTATCCCCTATTTGGGGCGGCCCCACCGATAAGACCGAGCATCTACTGCCCGTTATACCGGTGGTGTCGATAACAAAAGGCAGCGGAGAGGTAATAAAAGAATCGATTGAAAAAGGCCGTACGATAATCAGAATGGAATCAACTATAGATACCGGGTGGAGAGATGTACCGCTCTTGGAAGCAAATATGAAATGTGATAACAGCGATAAGTTTTTACTCTATTCAAGTCATATAGATTCCTGGGATTACGGTGCAATGGATAACGGTTCAGCAAATGCTACTTTGATTGAATGTGCCAGGCTGTTGGCAGAAAAACAAAAACACTGGCAAAGAGGTTTGAGGTTGGTATTTTGGGCCGGTCATTCCCAGGGAAAGTTTTTCAGCTCGGCTTGGTATGCAGATAACCATTTTGAAGAGCTTGAAGAAAAGTGTGTAGGTCACGTGTATGTAGATTCAACAGGAGGAAAGGATGCGGTCATAATAATAGAGGCACCTGTTATGCCTCAAACCAAGCAGCTGGCAGCAGACGTAATTAAAAAGCAAACAGGCCAAGACTTCTTAGGCAAAAGAATTGGGCATTATGCCGATCAATCTTTTTATGGTGTTGGTTTAACATCAATATTCGGTACATTCTCAGAACAGGATGCTAATAAAGATCAGGACGTGGTATCCTTTAAAATGGGCAACACTAAGTATGCCGGCGGCCTCGGTTGGTGGTGGCATACGAAACATGATACGGTAGACAAAGTGGATGAAGAGCTCTTAATAAGAGATACGAAAATATATTTAGCAGTAATATGGAGACTTCTGACTTCACCGGTACTACCTTACGATTTTAATGCGGCTGCGGAAGAAATGGCTGAGACTGTATCAGAACTTCAGGCCGGTCTAAAGGAACGTTTTGATTTAACATTGCTGAAAGAAAGAATAGATAAATTCTTAGATGCTACCGAAACTCTGAATAATAAAATTTCCGAAATAAAAGAACCCGGTAATGATGCAGAAAAAATTAATGATATAATGCTTAAACTATCACAAAACATTGTTCGAATAACATTCCACGATAACGACTTTTTCAACTTTGATTTATCCGGGCCCATGTTCCCGTTGCCGTCATTGGAATGCGGAAAGGTATTGGCGGAATGCGCTTATGATTCTTATAAATATCATTCCACTAAATTAAAATTCAGGCGTGGTTATAACAGGGTAATGCATTATCTAAAGAAAGCTTTGGAGTTGTTGAATTAGTGAAGGTAGTTTTTAGCTCCTATATATTAAATTCTACGAAAGAAACCTCCCTTGAACTGGACTTTACCGGTACATTTAAAGAGCTGATTGACAGGCTTTGCAATATTTACGGTGATGAGTTTGAATCCTTAATACTGACTGACGGTAAGCTATCAACTAAAGCCGTGATTTTAGTTAACAACTCTTTTCTTGATAAAGAGGATGGACTTAACAAAATACTCAGCAATGAAGATACAATTGCTTTTGTGCCGGTAGTCGCGGGAGGATAATAAAATCTCTAATTAAACATTTAGACAGGAAGGTGAAATAAATGGGAGATACCTATGAAACATTGAGAGTTGCCGCAGTACAAGCCTCACCGGTTTTTCTCAACAGAGAGGCTACTACAAAAAAAGCTTGTGATTTGATAAAAGAAGCAGGAAGGAACGGAGCTAAGCTCATTGTATTTCCCGAAGGGTTTATCCCGTCCCATCCCGTGTGGTATATTTTCCATGCTGCCACGAGTAATGCAGCAAACCAGATGAGCATTGAATTATTTAAGAATTCAGTTGAATTACCAAGTTTTGAATTGGATGAACTCTGCAAGGCAGCAAAAATCGCCAAGGCTTATGTAATTATGGGTATATGTGAAAAGCTGCCAAAAACAACAGGAACCATGTATAATACTCAAATATATATAAGCCCGGACGGTAAGTATTTAGGAAAACACCAAAAATTTATGCCCACTGCAGCAGAAAGAATCGTCCATAAAGCAGGAAACGGAGATACTTTCGGTACAATCGATACTGAATACGGTCCTATAAGCGCCTTAACTTGCAGCGAAAATTCGAATCCCTTAGCTTTGTTCGCTTTAACGGCTGAAGGCACACGTGTTCACGGAATGTCCTGGCCGAATTTTTGGAGGATAACCGGCAGGCCCATGAGGGAATATGTACAAATAGCATCACAAAATTTTGCTCAAGTGGCCAAAGCCTTTGTTATCAGTTCCTGTTCCACTGTGGATGATGATATGATGGAAAAAATGGAGTTGACGGATAAAGTAAAAGAGATGCTTAGAGCTCCCGGGATTTGCGGAGGTTCCATGATTGTAGGACCTGAAACAGAAATAATTGCGGGTCCTATGGGAAGCGAAGAAGGCATCCTTTATGGCGATATAGATTTGGAGCAATGTGTGAAGCATAAATTGCGCCATGATTTTTCCGGACATTATAATCGCGGCGACATTTTCCAGCTCCACGTTAATAAATCTAAAAGCCCTCAGCTATATTATAAAAATGAGGATTAAGCTAGGGTATTAAAGGGTTTTGAGCAGGGCGAAACCATACGTTTACGTCCTGCTTGATTTTATTTGATTGGAGTTGG
>CAYXAT010000011.1:21439-26029 GCA_964462065.1 uncultured Clostridiaceae bacterium
TGAAGCCGGGGAAAAATGTGAGCAATACCGATTACTTGGCTATCATTGTTCTGAGTCCGCTATCCGGGCTATTACGGAGACGCTCCATATTGGCGTTCCGGAAGAACTATTGAAAGCGTCATGCGGATTTAGGGGCGGAGGTGGAGGCTACGGCGGACGCTGTGGTATTATAGAAATTGGAATCATGTTAATTTCATTAATATATGGTAGGACAGTTCCTAAAGAAAGCATGGAAAGCTATAGTTATTTAATCCGTGTTTTACATGAAAGGTTTCTCGATCGCTTAGGAAGTTGTGATTGCAGGGAGCTCCAACCTTATTCGAAAATGAATACCCCCGATGGAAGTTGTTCAATTGTTTATAGAAAAGGTGCAATGATTGTTACCAAGCTGCTAATAGAAGCCGATAGCTTATTGGCCGAAAACTTTAAATAAAACATATATTATATCTGTATCCTCCTCTTAAATATGGCAATAGGCGTGTGATACGCCTATTGCCATACAATTGAATGCAATTTAAATTAATTTCTATTCATCAATGGAATAGTAGCATCTTTTAGGGGATATTATTTTCCCATCTTTTTTCAATGCTTTTATTGCCTTATCGACTTCAGCTTTCTCTAAACCGCTTGCTTCGGCTATTTCACCCGGTCTTAAAGGTTCTTTTGATTCCTTTAATGTGTTTAGTACTGTTTCTTTGCTATCCATTTTTTCAGCTCCTTAGTATTTGATGGTTTTAATGCTATAATTATATCATCATATGTTAAGGATTTCTACTGGATTTGAAGATAAACAAGCCAATGTCTGTACATGTTTTAATAAATATGTCCACTTTATGTTTATATTTAAATAATCAGGCAATTATATAAAAGAGAACGTAAAGAGCTGTAGCAGTGAGGAGTGGTGATATGATTAAAAAGTTTGGGTTCATAATTTTGATATTGGTATTTTTGGTTTTTACCGGTTGTTCTCCGAAAACAATTGATAATACTGAAGAATTGAAAGAGAAAGATGAAGAAATTGCCGCCTTGGAGCAGAGAGTTGAAGCTTTGGAAGCGGAATTGATAGGGATAACATCAAATAATATTTACAAAGTAATTGAGGTTATTGGATTTATGAAGAGTAAAGACATGAGTTCATTATCCCAATACATACACCCTACTAAAGGTGTAAGATTTACTCCCTATTTTTTTACCGATACCCAAAACGATAAGGTATTCACTGCTGAGGAGGTCGCGGGACTTATGGAAAGTACCGAATTGATAAACTGGGGAGTTTATGACGGCTCCGGAGAACCGATAAATCTGACATTTGGTGATTATTACGATAAGTTTGTTTATGATAAGGACTTTGCCAACCCTCAAGTCATAGGGAATAATGTTCCCATAGGCAGAGGAAACACCATAGATAACACAGCAGAGGCTTACCCGAACGGTTACTTTGTAGAACTGCATTTTCCCGGGTTTGATCCGCAGTTTCAGGGCATTGATTGGGAAAGCCTAAGGTTAGTGTTTGAAGAATATAATGATGCTTGGTACTTAGTGGGCATCATACATGGTCAATGGACTATTTAGATTTAAATAAAAACTGTTTGAACAAGTATCATATATATTAATGTACCAAGTCCGATGCTCAGTAAAGTATTCTCTTTCCAATAATGTACAATAGCTATAGCTAACACTGAAATAGTCTCGGGGATTCCATGGGGGCTTATTATAAAATCTACATCTCTAAGACAATAAACTACTAATAAACCGATAGCCGAAAAGGGCAGAACTTTACCAAGATAGCTTATATATGAGTTATTTGATTTAGAGCCCTTGAAAAGAAAAAAAGGTACAAATCTTGTTAATACCGTTGCCATAGTCATTACGATTATAATAACCATGGTTTGCACAGATGTTAAAGTCCTCATTGTGAAACCTCCAAGTTCTCATTATCGCATTTTTTACGTAACATTGATAATACTGATAGTATTACAACCATAGCGGGAATAATAAAATTATTTCGGCCCAAAATCATTATACAAATTATTGAAGACAACACTCCAATAATCGCAGGTTTATGATCTTTTTGCGATTTCCATTGTTCAACAAAAATTACAACAAAAAGAGCTGTTAGAACAAAATCAAGGCCTTTTGTATTAAAAGGAATAACAGATCCTAAAATTCCTCCGATAGCTGTGCCAAATACCCAATAAAAATGATTCAAAACAGTAATGAAAAACATAAACCATTTGTGATTCACACCTTCGGGCAGGTCGGTGGAACAAACGATAGAAAATGTTTCATCACAAAGTCCGTAGATAAGATAGTATTTCATTTTACCCACATCTTGCAATTTTTCAAACATTGATATACCGTAGAACAGGTATCTTGCATTTAACATTAATGTCATTAAAAATGCATAAATAGGATTAAAAACCGATGTTAGAAAGGTAACACCCAGGTATTGGGAAGAGCCCGCATATACAATAAGACTCATTAAAACCGACCAACCGACGCCATATCCTTTGCTGTTCATTAATATACCATAGGCTATGCCTACGAAAACAAATCCGGTAAATATAGGAATAGTATACGGAAAAGCTGCTTTTAATGCTTTGATTTTTATTTTCAAATTATCACCTCATTATGCCTTAACTTGAACCCCCGAATTTGAGGCTTTTACAATTTTTAACGTCCAGTTACCATCAAAGTTACGAAGAAATCCGCTCATTTCTTTTTCAAAAATATTATCCCCCACATTCAGTACGGAGACTATGGTAGGCCCCGCTCCGCTCAAGAATGTGGCAAACGCGCCCGAGGAATCAGCCTGGCCTTTTATTTCATCAAAATCAGTTATAAGGTGTTTTCTATAGGGCTGGTGTAATTTATCCTTACAAGCCGATTTTAGCAGCTCACCGTCACCTGTAATCATAGCTGCGGACATAAGGGCTGATTTTCCTATGTTGAATACTGCATCTTTGTAAGGTATTGTTTCGGGTAAAACTTTCCTGGCCTCAGCGGTAGAAAGTGTAAACTTCGGAATCATAACTGCGTATTTAAAACCCTTAAAGGCCTCTTGCCTAAAATAAACTATTTCATTGTTTTCTAAAGATGAAATGGTATATCCGCCTAAAAATGCCGGAACAACATTATCAGGGTGTCCTTCAATGCTTGTACCTATTTTTATCAAATCATAGTCAGAAAGATTGGCTTCCGCCAATACATTTCCCGCAGCACAACCTGCTGCTATGCAAGCGGCACTGCTTCCTAAGCCGCGGCTGATGGGTATATCTATTTTTTGTTCTATACGAATCTTAGGCTCATCTTTGCCCACAGCTTCAAAAACCTTTTTTATTGAGTGATAAATAAGGTTTTTCTTATCTTTGAACTCTTCTTCAGATTCTTTTATAAAAATTCTATTTTCTATATCCAGGGCAAGACCCATGCAATCAAAACCCGGCCCTAAATTCGCTGTTGTTGCCTTTACAACTATTTCAATCATTTGCTTAAACTCCGTTTCTTAAGATAAAAACTTTGACAGTTCATCCATTTGTGCATTTATTTTGTGGATGCTCATATTTAATCCCATTGCGGTATCCGGGTCTTTCAAACCGTTACCTGTTAGAATGCATACAATTGTCTTCTCTGAAATTTTATAGGATTTATAAAATTTGATTAATCCCGCAAGGCTTGCGCAGGAAGCCGGTTCGGCAAAAATACCTTCTCTTGAAGCCAGCAGTGAGTACGCTTCCAAAATCTCTTCATCGGTAACCTTATCTATTGCACCTTGGGATTCCTTTATAGCTTCATTCGCTTTATCCCAAGATGCCGGATTTCCTATTCTTATCGCAGTAGCTATAGTCTCCGGATTTTCTACAATTCTTCCCTCCACAATAGGTGCAGCTCCCGCTGCTTGAAAGCCCATCATCTTTGGGTATTTATCTATCACATTATTTGCTCTGTATTCTTTATAACCCTTCCAATAAGCCGTAATATTTCCTGCGTTTCCTACAGGCATAAATTGATAATCGGGTGCTGTTCCTAAGTCATCACATATTTCAAAAGAACCTGTTTTTTGACCTTCTATTCTATAAGGATTTATAGAATTTACAATGGTCACAGGAAAGTGTTTTGACGCCTCCTTCACAAGATTCAAGGCTTGATCAAAGTTACCTTTTATTTGTATTATATCTGCTCCATAAGCTACAGCTTGGGCGAGTTTACCCAAAGCAACTTTACCTTCGGGTATAAGGACAATGCACCTTATTCCCGCTCTTGCAGCATAAGCCGCTGCGGAAGCCGAGGTATTTCCCGTTGAGGCGCAAATGACATTTTTGGAGCCGTCTTTGACTGCCTTGGTTATTGCCGTTGTCATGCCTCTGTCTTTAAAGGAGCCTGTTGGATTAGCGCCCTCAAATTTAAAAAATACCCTGTTATCTCCGATTAAATCTTTTAAATTCCTTGATTCTATCATCGGGGTATTACCTTCATTTAGAGTAATGTTATTATCACAATATATATCTTTTAAATATTTTTTGTATCTATCGATTAGACCTATATACACGCTATTCCTCCTATTCCATTGCAATTATTTCAGCATTTACA
>CAYXAT010000012.1:0-25139 GCA_964462065.1 uncultured Clostridiaceae bacterium
TGCCTCATCCTCTTTGCTTGTCTTTATACCAATCATGTCTATACTAATATTTTTCTCTATTAATATCTTTTCAAGTTTTTCCATAAAGACGCCTTTACCGTCTGCTTCTTTGTTCTCTTTTGAAGTTGTATTGACCCCGCAGCTTGGTGAACGATTAACCCCTATGATACCTAATACAGTGAAACCGTTATGTAAATATTCTTCAAGTTGGTATACAACTTGTTGAACCAGTCTATCGATTATTCTAGTTGAATCAGTACTTTGAAGTTTCTCTCTGATCCTAGTGTTTTCTAAAAGGACGTCCCTTTTTCCACCGTGAATATCACCTCTGTCAAGGCCTAAACATAATAATTCCGGGCACGGCATTTGAACTATACCCGCCTCCGATTCAATGATAAGCCCTAAAACATTTTTGAATGTACCGGGAAAGTCGGCTGTAGCATCAGAGATAGAGTTTTGATTCAAAATGCAATGAGACACAAATATGACTTTTTTACTTCTCGCATCTGTAAACATTTGTACTCCTCCTAAACATTACTGAATTTGGCATATTCTAATAATATTATGTTCCCTTATGCCTGATTTGTCCATATCGGCTATTTAATTTGAATTAGCTTTTATAATTTATAGAACTTACAGAAAGCAACATAACAATTTAGTCTTTTTATGGTAATATATAAAGAGAGATTCGAGTACTTCCAATATTTACATTGACATGATAGTATGACAACAAATATACCCTTTATATTTGTTCTGAAGAATTATTTAAAAAGAGGTGAAAAGAAATGGCTACAAAAAGGAGAGGCAATTACTTTATTTTAAGCATCATAGTTATAACCATGTTATGCACAATACTCCAACCGACAGCTGATGCGATACAAGAAATGGTACAAAAACAAATTATCGTGCTGATAGGAGCCGATATTTATATTGATGACGTTAAGCTTAATCCCATAGATGCCAAAGGGAATCCGGTGGATGTATTTATTCATAATGGAACGACTTATCTTCCCGCCAGGGCTATAGCGGAAGCCGTAGGGAAATCTATTATATGGGACAGCGACACTAATTCAGTATATATTGGCAACCACAATGCAGTGAACAAAAAAAACTACGATAATGAGAATGACTTAATAACAAATTATGACAGAATAAAAATAACGGCAGAAGAAGTTTTTGATATCTATATGAAAGAATACCCCGAAACAAAGATTAAAGAAATACAATTGGACAGTACCCGGGATAATTCTTATATTTTTGAAGTTGAAGGTTTTGATACCGACAAAGTATATGAATTAAAGATTAACCCTTTTAACGGTAATATACTGTATAAAACCGAAAAGCTCGAAAAGGAGACGCATAAAGGGTTTTTGAAATCTGATTTGTATAAGGTTGAAAGCTTGGTAAATAAAGCATTACAGGCTGAAGGCTCGGGAATATATTTAGACGAATGGGAGATAGAAATTGATGATGGCAGATTAATCTTAGAAATAGAAATTGATAAGAACGGCAAAGATTATGTAGAATATAAATATGATTTAAAAACCGAGGAGCTTATCATCAGAAAACCGAAGCAAGAATAAACTGATGAAAAAATTCACCTATTCTCTTTTCATATGTAGGATATATTTATAACCTACTAAAAAGAATTGGTAATACTGAATGTATATAATCAGCCTGAAGCTACTCCACGTTATTGGACTATAGGCAGCCCAAAATATTAAGTTTGCTTTCATATTAAAACTATCATAATTAACTGCACCTGTAGTTGCATCCACTATTCACATATTCTTAATAATAGCTGCATATTTGCTTGCTTTGAAGCAGAATTCCCTTGTCATACTTGCTATAATATGGTAGAATTATTATGGTTGGTGGTTGTACCACTAATATAATATGTAAAGGGGGAATAATTATGCCTCAAAGCCCAGTCAAAGAATATGACGCTGTGGTAATAGGTGCAGGAAACGGCGGATTAACTGCGGCAGCTACCCTTGCAGGAAAAGGATTAAAAACCCTTATGCTTGAACAGCACAACCTCCCAGGAGGTTTCGCTACTAGTTTTGTAAGGGGCCGTTTTGAATTTGAACCGTCTCTACATGAGATTTCAGATTTCGGACCACTTGAAGATAAGGGCAATTTAAGAGCACTATTAGAAGACAGAATCGGTATTAAAACTGAATGGATTCGTATTCCCGAAGCTTATCGGCTGGTTATACCCAATGAAATAGGCGGAAGGCTGGATGTATCTATGCCCTTCGGAGTGGAGGAATACATCGAAAAAACTGAGGAAATCGTACCGGGTTCTTCTCAATCGGTAAGAAACTTCATCAATATTTGCGGTGAAGTTGTCGATGCGCTGAACTACATCGCAGAATCGAAAGGAAATGCCGACAAGAAAATACTTATGGATAAATACACAAACTTCCTAAAAACTGCTCCATACACACTTCAGCAAGTACTCGATTCATTGAAAATGCCCTATTTGGCACAAAAGATAATTACCGCATACTGGTGCTATCTGGGTTTAGGTACAAAAAGCGCCAGCTTTACAATATTCGGAGCCATGTTTTACAAATACCTTACAAAAGGAGCATATATCCCTAAAAACAGATCACATGGTTATACCTGTGCCCTGGATATGAAAATACGTGAACTCGGCGGAGACATAGAGTATAACACAAAAGTAGAAAAAATACTTGTGGAAAACGGACGGGTTATAGGAGTAGAGACTTCTCAAGGCGATAGGATTAAAACTAACTATGTAGTATCAAATGCCAGCCCTCACCTTGTATATAACCGATTAATATATCCTAAAAATGAAGTGCCGGACATTGCTTATAAAACGTGTAATGCAAGAAAAATAGGTTTTTCCGCATTTGTGGTGTATTTAGGTTTGGATAAGACTTTTGAAGAACTGGGTCTTAAGGAATACGGATATTTTGTTTATAGCACGCCGGATACAAACGATATATATAAAGCCTTTTCCAGACTTGAGAGACCCATAGGCCAAGCAACTATCTGCCTTAATAATGCAATTCCTGATTGCTCACCTCCCGGAACATCCATCATGTCTTTTACAACACTCTTCAGGGGTGATTGTTGGTCGGAAATCGAACCACAAGCATATTTTGATTTAAAAAGCAAATTGGCTGATGAACTGATTGATGAATTTGAAAAGTCTTTGGGTGTTTCTTTAAGAGACAGTATCGAAGAAATTGAAATAGCCACACCCTCAACTTTTGCCCGTTATACCGGTGCATTTAACGGAAGTGTATATGGCTATGAACCGGGGCCTTGGGATTCCATACTTCCCAGATTAATGTGCATGAACGATGAAAGCTATATAAAAGGCCTTCAGTTTTCCGGAGGATTTGCTGTTCGCTGCCATGGTTATTCAAGCTCTTTAATGTCCGGAGAAATGGCCGGCTTGCTGACTTATAGGAATTATTTGGAGGTGAATAAAGCATGAGTAAAAATAAGATGAATATTAATATAAAGCCATTTGGATTTTTAGATTTGATGGAGTTTAAAAAGCTAATTCCAGGTAGAAAAAGAAAAATATCAGAAGCCTCCCCAGAACCCATAAAAAGTACGCAACCGGCAAATACATTGGCCAACAGGATGCATCCGGATTATCAGTATTTAACCGTTTCTGAAGTTGTTGATGATATGAAAATGTCAAAGACTTATATCCTAACCCCGGATAGAGATTTCGGTACTTTTGAACTTGCCCAATTTCGTCCGGGTCAATATCTAAGCTTTTCTTTTGTTATTGAGAATTCAACCGTTACAAGACCTTACTCAATATCATCTTCGCCTAAAGATGCTCTGGAAGGTTTTTATGAGATAACGGTGAGAGAAAATGAAGGAGGTTTTGTATCAAATTATATCCTGCAAAACTGGGATAAAGGTACGAAAGTAGTTTGCAGCGGGCCCCAAGGACACTTTTATTATGAAAAGCTTAGAGACTCCAAAAGAATAATAGGTTTGGCCGGAGGTTGCGGTATCACGCCTTTTAGGTCAATAGCAAAGAGCATAATTGACGGTACCTTAGATATTGAAATGACGTTGTTATACGGCAGTAATTCTATAGAAGAAATAATGTTTACCAAGGAATTGGAGGATTTAGAAAAGTCCTCAAATGGCAAATTCAAAACAGTTCACGTTATAAGCGGGGAAGATGCAAAAGATTATGAACAAGGCTTTATTACTTGCGAACTAATAAAGAAATATTCCTTTACGGGAGATTACAGTATTTTTATCTGCGGACCTCAAGTCATGTACGATTTTCTGCGTAAAGAGCTCAATGGGCTGGGTTTTAGACAAAAGTATTTGAGATGGGAAACCTACGGTGAAATAAAGAACATTGAAATAGCTGAAGGATATCCTACAGAGAAAGTAGAAGATACTTATAAAATTCTTGTCCATATGGGAGGAAAGACACGAAATATATCCGCCTCATCCAAAGAATCAGTTTTGGTGGCAATGGAAAAGGCCGGATTGAAGCCGCCTTCAATATGCAGAAGTGGCTCCTGCGGTTTTTGCAGATCATTGCTCATTAAAGGAGATTTTTTCGTTTCTGATAAGGATGACGGTAGAAGATTGGCGGACAAAGAATACGGATATATACATCCGTGCAGTTCCTTTCCCCTTAGTGACTTGGAAATAATCGTACCGAGAGCGAGGTAATCATTTGACAAATAGTTTTCAGAAGCTGAAGGCAGAAAGCCTGAAAGACCTTTTTATTAAAGAAATGGAAGCAAAAATTATTTCCGGAGAGTTCAAGCCGGGTGATAGGCTCCCACCCGAAAGAGAAATAGCTTCGCAAATGGGAATAAGCCGAAGTATAGTCAATTCGGGACTTATAGAGCTTGCTTCAAAAGGTTTTGTGGCCGTCAAGCCAAGAAGAGGTACTGTAGTGATTGACTTTAGAAATGAAGGAACACCACAAATTTTATCTTCCATCATGAATTACAATGAAGGTAAACTCGATGTGGAACTATTCTATAGCATGATGGATACAAGGATGCTTATTGAAGTGGAGAGCGCTAAGTTGGCAGCTGTAAAGAGAAGCAGTGATGATTTGATAGCATTGGAGAATCTAATAAAAGAGATTGAAAATAGTGTTATCCCCACAATTGATAATATTGTAAATTTTAATTATTTTTTTCATCACAAATTGATAGCGGCTTCCGGCAATATAGTCTTTTCTATGATATTTAAGTCTTTCGAGCCTGTGTGCAAAAACCTGATAAGAATGTATTTTCAAGAAGAAGATTTTAGGATTAAATCTATAGAACAACATAAGCGTTTATATGATAGCATATCGGATAAAGACGTTGAAAAATCGGCAAAAATAATGAAAGAGATACTTGTGACCGGTAAAAAAGAATTGGTGAAGTTGAACGCGAATAATATGAGAGAACTATAATAACCCATTTTGCAATCAACAAAAATACCCAAAAATACAGAGGGACGTTTTATCTGTCTCCTCTTCTGAGGCAAATGTAACGTCCCCCTGTTTTCTGCCCTGTCTTATCTTTTTATATCGTTTATTATGGATATGATATCATCCGTAGTTTGCAGTGCTTTAATGTTGAGAGAATATGCTCTTTGACTTACAATCATATCGGTCATACTCTTCACAATCTCTACATTAGAGGATTCCAAGGCATACTGTTTTATACTTCCTTTTGCCATTCCTAACCCGCCATAGACCTCGCTGCCGATGGGAATCGCGTATCGCCCTTCGCCTATAGGAATCAAGGATTCCGGTGCTGAAGGATTGTATAAGACCACATTTCCCAATATCACGGAATTATCCTCATCCGCCTTCGCAATTTCACCCTCACCGGATATATGAAGTTTTCCTTTTCCCCATTCTACAGGAGGAATATTAATGTTTATGCTTAACCGATTGCCTCTATCATCTGTGATGCTATTATCCTCATTTCTATGAAAACCACCATTTCTGGTTAATGAAATATTACCACTGTCATCTATTACACCAAAAAACCCGTTGCCTTCTATTGCTAAATGTACCTCGCTGTCAGAGGGCACTATAACCCCCTGCTGAAAGCTGCCGGTCCTCGCTTCGGATTTGACACCCATTGGAATTTGACAATGATTTATCTCCTTTGATTTCAATACATCCACATCATAAATCTCATTAGTCAGCAACTCACAAAAAGATACTTCCTTTCTCTTATATCCGTATGTTTGAATATTGGCCAAATCATCAGCTATATTATCGATTTTATTATTTATCGCCTTGAGTCCGGTCCTATTGATATTCATTATTTTATACATTAGAATCACCTAAACCCTTCCAACCTCGTTTACAGCTTTATTCAGGCTTTCATCCGCCGTATGCAACAGTTTCTGATTGACTTCAAACTGTCTTGCAGCCTCCATCATTCGAATCAGTTCATCTCCCACAATTGCATTGGACATTTCTAAAAAGCCTCGTCTCACGTCTGAATCTACTGACACATATTCATTATCCCCGGTATAGATGGTACCTCCGATATTATGCAACCCGGTATAATCGGTGAAATCTGTAATCAGGAGATTTTTACCCTCGTTGATTTCAGTGCCATAAACATACCCGATTTCACCGTTATCGTCTTTTCCCAACACTTTATTGCCCTCCATGGTGACTAATTCATTATTCCCATTGATCCTGAAGTTACCGTTCCTCGTATACCCTGTTTCGCCATCGCTGTTTTCTACAGTAAAAAACCCGCGGCCTACTATGGCGAAATCCGTTACCGAACCCGTTTCATGCAACACCCCTTGATCGAACTGTGTATATATATCATCTATTTGGTTCCCAAATGCGAAGCTGCCCAACACCTGTCTTTTGTTTAATCCATTGCCGCCGGCATGGTTAACCATTTCACAGGTCTCTAAAGTGCTTACAACCATGTTTTGAAATTTGTAACCCGGTGTATTGATATTTGAGATATTGGCGCTTGTATTTTCCTGTTTTTTTTGCAGTATATTCATATTTCTGTTAACCGTATAAAAGCTTCTAATCATTAGCTCACTCCTCTTTTCTTGGCATTTGCCCTGCTTTACATGGTATTTTTTATTATGCTTCTTAATTTCGCCAGAATCCTTCCGTGTATTTGTGAAACGCGAGGTATGGATACATCCAAAATATATGCTATTTCTTTTAATGTCAAATTCTCCACGTAGTAAAAGTTCAGTACCAGCTTTTCTCTATGTTCCAATGTCTCTATTGCCTCATAGAGAATCTTTTTGCTTTCATCTTTGACAAATTGCTCTTCCGGAGTAAGGGATTTATCATCTTTTAAAACATCTATTAATCTTATTTCATTACCCTCATCAGAAAAAATAACAGAGTCAAGAGACGTAGAGGATAAGCAGTGTACCGTTTCATAGATGACAAATAACTCATGCTCGGAGATATTCATTTTTTCGCATATTTCAGATTCCTTGGGTTCTCTTAATAATTCGTTTTTTAACTCCTCTTTTGCGGCATAGTATTGATTCAATTTTTCAATTCTATTTCTTGAAACCTCTCCGTTCTTTCTTAATTCATCCATAATATTGCCTCTAATTCTCAATGAGGCATATGCTTCAAAAGGAACCTGCTTTTTATGGTCATATCTTTTAATGGCATCGATTAATCCTATAACCCCTATGTTGATTAGATCTTCTCTTTCAATGCCAAGATCCTTGGTATTGATTTTCCCGGCAATCCTTTCAACTATCGGCAAATATTTTATTATAATATCACTTTGATTATGCTGATTATATTCCATAAAACCCCTCTTTTATTTTTCTAATCCTTTTCTCATTAGAATAAAGACGTATGATATTATTTTTTCTTTCAGTTTGTCATCTATATCAAAAAAATCGATACCATAAAAATAGACTGTTTTTTTACGTAATATTTTGATTTCTTTATGTATAATTCTTCCTTTAACGATAATTTCATTATTTAGGTTGAACTTTATTAATAATCCAGTACCGATTGCCAGATCCTTGCGGCATGATAGGTGAAGCCCACCGCCGCTTAGGTTTACTATTATTCCTCTTCCCATATGTTTCAATGTCTCCTGAAGATCTGCTTTTGCGCTTTCATTATAATCCCTGCTTAACAGATATTCATTATGTGTATATTTAGCAGGTATAGAACAATCTGCTCTCACATTCGATCTTCTTTGCATCTTGGTCAATCTTCCTATGTCGGATATTTCGTAGATAGGATTCCCCTTCTGCAATCTGCCGCTAACAGTGCCCGTAAAGCCAAAAATCATATCTTCACTATAAATAATGCCTTCGATATTCTCACCTTTATAAAATATACTTTCCTGATTTTTGCCCATTGTGACTGATACATAAATTTTATTATGTGTTACATCATAAAGTAATCCGCTTGCTTTTTTACCATCTTTTGTCCCTAATTCTATTTTGCTGTTTAATGCTAAACTATCCATTGTCCATCACCCTAAAACACTAAATTTTTTATCTACTTAAGTTGCATGCTGCGGTTCAACCTTATATCAAACTTTATCAACCATCCCTATAGCCTCTATTTCAATATCATGGGGCACATCGTTGAGGGAAAGCACAAGTAGGTTTGGAAAATTAAAGGATATGAGATTCTTAAAAGCCGCTCTAATTTTCGGTGATACCAAGATAACCGGTTGAACCCCTTTGAGAAGAAGCTTTTTATTTATCTCGTTTATGCCATCAAGTATTTTAGTTATAATATCCGGTTTCAGCACGGGGACGCTTCCGGAGACGGTTTTTTGTATATTGCTTCCTATCAATTCTTCAAGTTCGGGATGTATCGTAGCAACAGTTAGTACTCCCTCGGCATTAACGTATTCTTTGACTATTGTCCTGCCTAATGCATTTCTTACATATTCTGTGAGCATTTCAGTATCCTTCGTCCTTACACCATTATCGGCTAGAACTTCAAGTATGGTCACCAAATCATTAATTGGGATTTTTTCTTTAAGCAGGTTTTGCAAAACTTTTTGAACTTCTCCCAAGGTCAAAACATCCGGTATCAGCTCCTCAATAACCACGTTATATCGCCCTTTGATACCCTCTAATAGTTGCTTTACTTCTTGTCTCCCAAGTAAAAGATGGCTATATTTCTTTATCACTTCTTTTAAATGTGTTACCAAAACAACTGCCGGATCCACGATTGTGTACCCTTTTAAGTCCATCTCATCCTTGACTTCTTGGGAAACCCATAAGGCATCCAATCCGAATGCGGGCTCTTTGGTGGGGATACCCTCAATGCTCAGTTCCTCCATGCCGGGGTCAATTAACAAATATTTATTAAGATATATCTCGCCTTTAGACAACTCATTTCCTTTTATTTTTATCAAATATTCGTTTGAATCCAACTGAAGGTTATCGCGAATTCGAATGGGATTCACTATGATACCCATTTCATTGGCACATTGCCTTCGTATTGAACTGATATGTACAATTAAATTATCATCATTGCTTTCGTCAACCAAGGGGATTATACTATAACCTATTTCCAATGAGATAGGCTCCACCTGAAAATCTATTATACCGTCACCTATATCTTTTTCATGTATCGATGTCGGTGCCATGCTTTCCTTATCTTTTACCGCCGCCAACTCCTGTTTCTCATTCTCCATTAATAAATAGGATATCACCCCTAAGACAAGTCCGACAATAAGAAAAGGGATTGTGGGGAAAGCGGGAACCATGCCAATCAGAATCACAATAGAGGCACCTATCATAATAACCTTATAATACCCCAGCAGTTCCCCTGTCACCGATTCACCGAAGCCATGCTCATCGTCAGAGCGAGTGACTAATATCCCGGAGGCGATGGATATTAACAACGCGGGTATTTGATTTACCAAGCCATCGCCTATGGTGAGCTTGCCGAATTTGTCCAGAGCCTCCAACGCTCCCATCCCTTTGGTGATGGAAAACAACAATATGCCGCCCAAAAGATTTATTATGGTAATAATTATTCCTGCAATGGCATCTCCTTTGACAAACTTACTGGCTCCATCCATTGCACCATAAAAATCTGCCTCTCTTTGCAAGTCTGTTCTTCTTTTTCTTGCCTCATTTTCATCGATTACGCCTGTATTTAAATCTGCATCTATCGCCATTTGTTTACCGGGCATGGCATCCAATGTAAACCTTGCCGAAACCTCGGATACCCTGCCTGCCCCGTTGGTTACAACAACCATCTGCACAATGATAATTATTATAAAGATGATGGCTCCCACAATATAGTTATTTCCCGTAACGAAAACAGCAAAAGAATCTATTACTTTACCGGCATCACCCCGACTTAAAATCAATCTGGTGGAAGAAATATTCAGCCCTAGTCTAAACATAGTTGTGATCAGCAGTAAAGTGGGAAAAGTAGAAAACTCCAGCACATTCCTTGTAAAAAGAGTCAAGAGCAAAATCACAACTCCCAAGCTTATATTGATTACTAAAAAGAAATCCAGAACCGGTCCCGGCATCGGTATAATAATTATCCCGATGATAGCCACAATGGTAAATGCTATGGCTACTTCTATGTTCTTATTTATTACGCGTATTGTACTTCTTAATATTTCAGCCAATTTGGTGTTCCTCCAATGTTAAATCCTGCCTTTATTCTTTTCTTCCATTTGATATATCAATGCTAGAATCTCGGCAATAGCTTGATATAGTTTTACGGGTATGCTACGGCCAATCTCCACCTCATAATATATAGTCCTCGCTAAAGTTTTATTTTCAAAAACAGGTATATTGCATTCCTTTGCCTTTTCCTTAATTTTGTTTGCCAAAAAATCAACCCCTTTGGCCACAACTACAGGCGCTCCGTCAATATCGTCATCATATCTGAGGACTACGGCTATATGATTCGGATTAGTGATTACCACTGTAGCTGTCTCCATATTAGCCATTATACGGCCGTAAGCTATCTCTCTTTGTCTCCTTTGCCTCATTGACCTTATCTCGGGGCTTCCTTCCATCTCTTTGTACTCATCTCTGACTTGCTGCTTTGACATCCTGAGATTCTTCTTGTATTCCCTTCTTTCAACAACAAAGTCTAAAAAGCCCAACAGCAGCATCACAATGGCGATATTGAAACCGACATCTCTTGCAAATTTCACAAAATAGCTGAATAACTGTGCACTACCAAAATTCAGACTATTCTCAACCACAGCTATGGAACCTTTAATGCTTTTATATGTTAAAAATATAATCAAAAACATTTTTGCAATATTTTTAATCAAATTCAAAGCTGATTTTTTAGAAAAAATATTTTTCATACCCTCTATCGGGTTCAGCTTTTTAAAATTGGGTTTCAATGTTTCCGTAGTGTATAAAAAGCCTACCTGCGCCAAGCTGACCCCCGCTCCCAGGGCCATTGCCAACAGCATAAACGGGAGCATCAGCAATAAAAAGCTGATAAGATGGTTTATAAGCATATTGCCTGCATTATATATGCTTATTTCTCGTGAAAAATCAACGTACAGTGAGTTTTTTAAGTATCTTAAACAATTGGTATATACATATTGGGACATGCTGACGGACATAACGGTAAAAACAAAGAATGATACCGCCGCGTTTAAATCCCCGCTTTTTGCTACTTGACCTTTCTTCCTGGCATCTCTTAGCCGCTTAGGGGTAGCCTCTTCAGTACGATTCTCTCTGTCTTCCATTGCTTCTCCTCTTTACTCCCGTAATTAAATTTAATATGTATAGGCCTGAATCATCTCTTCCAAATAAACAGGCAGTAAACCTAAGGTTTTTCCGATATAATTTACAATCCCTGACAATATGAATAAAAAAACTACTGCACTTATTAAGGACTTTAAAGGCATCCCTAACATCAAAACATTTATCTGCGGTATTGTACGTGATATAACTCCCAATATGATATCCGTCAATAATATTACCGTTATCATAGGTACGGCCAGTCTAAATCCCATCTCAAATATCCGGCCAAATAATATTATTATGCCTGACGGATTGATACTTTTAAAGCCAAGTTGGGTTATATCCAAATACTTAAAGGATAGTATAAGTATCTCAATGACCTTATGGTGTATGTTCAATATAAAGAAAACGGAAATGGAAATCCAATAATAAAACTTGCCGTAATTTGATGCACTGACGTTTGTATTAGGATCAAATACTGTTGCCATAGAATATCCGGTCTGAAAATCTATAAAATGTCCGGCAATTTCTATGGCTCCGAAGATTAGCAAAGAAACAAACCCCAAAGACAAACCCAGCATTGTTTCCTTTATTATCAAAACCATGAAAATCAAAGTACTTCCTACAGGCTGAATATCCGGCATGGCAGCATAGACAAGCATACTTATGCCAAGAGATAAAGCAACCTTTATTGTATTTGGAAAGTATTTGTGGGAAAATCCGGGGCATAAAAATATAAATGCCGTAATCCTTATTAATATCAATAGAATTTTTTGTATTTGTATAAGCATATCTTCACCTATCCAAGTAAAGGTATCAATTTGTATAAATTGTCCACAAAGTTTATCAATGTGTTTATCATATAGCTGCCAAAAATAATAATACCTAATAGTATTGCAATAAGCTTCGGTACAAAGCTCAATGTTTGCTCCTGTATCTGCGTCGTTGCTTGTAATATACTGATGAGCAAACCCACAATTAGGGAAATAGTCAGTATAGGGCCCGCTAATTTCAATATTGTGAATAATGTATTTCTCATTATATCCAAAACCATAACCTGCGTCATTTAACCCACCTCTATGCAAAGCTTTCCAATAAAGAGCGTATTACTAAGTGCCAACCATCCACCAAAATGAACAACAATATTTTAAAGGGTAAGGACACCATTACAGGAGGCAGCATGAACATTCCCATGGACATCAATATGCTTGCCACAACCATATCTATAACTAAAAAGGGAATAAATAATATGAAGCCTATACTGAAGGCCGTCCTTAATTCGCTTATTGCATATGCCGGTACCACAACGGTTATGGGTATATCTAAAGGTTCAGCAACATTTTCACCGCCGGAGGCACGTAAAAATAGGGCAAGATCCTTCTCTTTTGTGGATTTGAGCATGAACTTCTTAAGAGGAACTGCTGCCTTGTTCATGGCTTCGGTTTGGCTGATTTCCTCATCTAAAAAAGGTGTCACAGATACATTCATTATCTCGGTATAAACCGGTTGCATTATAAAAAAGGTAATGAAAAGTGCCAAGGCTATTAACAACTGATTTGGCGGAGTTTGTTGCGTACCTATGCTGTTTCTTAAAAACGACAGCACAACGATTATCCTTGTAAAGCATGTTGTAAGAATTAAAAAAGAAGGGGCAAGTGCCAAAACTGTCATCACTACAAACAACTTTACCGTATCTACTGCGGCTTGAGGCTTTTCCTCATCAAATACAAATCCCAGGCCGTCCAAATCAGGCAGTGCAAAGCATGAACACGGTGTTAACATAACAAGTATTAATGAAATCGAGATAATAATCATGATCCTTTTCAACGCTTAACCCTCATTCCTGAACTTATCTTTTATCGTACCTATGCAGCAAAGATAATCCGCCAATCCGTGAAACATATCAGGTTTATTCTCCATATTCGTATCTTCCGCTTTTATGTCGCCTAACGCCTCGCTATTCAGCTTTTTTAAAATTTTTACATCCTTACCCGTGAAGCTCATCAAAAAATATTCATCGGCAACCTTCACTATGCTAAGGAATGAATTGCTTCCCAAGGCTGTCTTTTCTATGATATTTATAAACCTTTTCCTACCTGATGCTTTTTTTTGCAGAAAACGTAAACTGATGCAGGCAATGAAAATTACCATAATAAACGCAATAAGCATTTTAAAAACATAAAAGAATCCTTCCATCGTAACGTAACACACTCCTACTTTATTGAACGACAAGGTTTGTTATATATATTTCTTCAATAATATCCGCCAATAAGGATTTGTTTATAGAGCTTTTCATTTTCTCTTTAATCTCATCCGTGCTCTTTATATCAAGCATTTCTTCAGGGGTTCTTCCCCTCAGCTCATTTAGCATTATATCTCGTATTTTATTTGTGCTTGCTACTACTGTTTTGGTCTGTTTTTTATCCTTGTACATCATCGCTAGCTCAATCTTCAAATAAGATTTCTGATTATTCTCCGTATCCAGATTCAGGATAAACTCGTCCAATAACACGGTATACTCTTTTTTTGATATAAAGAACCCCTTTATCCCTGTGAAAATACCCTTAGGCAATAAAAGATATCCCAACAACGAAACCAAAATAATTATAAATATTACCAATATAACCACTATAGTTTTGGAGCGATTTATTCTAAGGTTTCCCAATATCATTGATACCACCGCTTTCTTCATCAAAGATAATCAATATATTAACCCTCCTGTTGTTAGCCCTGTTTCTAGTACTGTTATTGGGCACAATAGGATTGTACTCACCATAACCGATTGCAGACAGTCTTTCCGGGTTAATTCCGCCCTTTTCTGCTAAATACCTCAGTACAGACACAGATCTTCCCGTTGATAGCTCCCAGTTACTGGGAAAGGCAGAATTCTTTATAGGCACATCATCTGTATGACCTTCTATAACAATGTCATTTTTAAAATCGTTAAATATGCCTTTCAGTTTATCCAAAACCTCCATACCTTCAGTTTTAATAACCGCCTTTCCGGAATCAAATAGTATGGCCTCCTTTATATCTACATATACTCCCCTTTTGCTCATATTGACGCTTACATCAGCATCCAGTTCCTGTTCATCCACATAGTCCAACACCATGGTATAGACATCCAAAATCTCCTGCATGAGGGTACTGTTTGCATTTTCTCCTATCGGTATTTCCGTATCCAAAGGTATATCCATCTCTCTGCTTTGTCCCTCTATTATCTTCGTATAACCAAGCCCCGATAGTACACCTTGTAATGATTGGCTTATGTTTCTGAATTTCACAACATCAATATTTGACATTGAATACAGCAGAATAAAAAAGGTAAGCAGTAAAGACATCATATCGGAATATGTAGTCATCCATCCCGGAGAACCCACCGGTTTTCTTTGTTTATTAGATCTCTGTCTGTTCATAAATATCGGCCTCTTTCAGTCTTTTGATTCCGTCAAGCTTTTTCCTTTCCTCTGCGGATAAATAAGTGGTCAGCTTTTCTTCAATGATTCTCGGATTGCTTCCTGATTGTATTTCGAGCAACCCATCTAAAATCATTTCCCCTACAGAAATTTCTTCATCTGTTTGTACGCTTAGATTGGAAGCTATGGGTATAAAAACTAAATTGGCCATCAAACTACCGTAAAAGGTGGTGATTAAAGCCGTGGCCATCCCGGGGCCGATAGAACTGGGATCGTCTAATTTTGATAACATAACTATCAAGCCTATTAATGTGCCTAACATGCCGAAAGCAGGCGCCAATTCTCCCCATTTTTCAAACACATCCTGCCCCGTTCTGTGTCTCTTTTCCAGAGAATCCAACTTGAGGAGCATAATATTCTTTATGATATCTGGTTCGACACCGTCAATTACCATTTGCATACCTGACATCATAAATTCATTTTTCAAATCAATAATATCGTCTTCCAGGGCAAGTAACCCATCCATTCTCGCTTTTTTTGAAAGATCAATGAACATCAGCACCAAATCGTATTTTTTTTCTTTCGGTACCAATAACAGCACTTTCAAAATCCGAGGTATATTCATTAAAACTTTTATGGGGAAACTTATCATCAAAGCACAGGAAGAACCAAATACCGTAATCAAAACAGATGAATAATCAATAAAATTGATAATTTCCCCATCAATGTTTATAGCCCAAAGAATAAGAGCCATACCAAGCAACGAACCTATTATCGGCAGTACGTTTCTTTTCATTTTTCTTCCTCCAGGGAGCAATATATTTGTCTTTTGTATTCAACAGTTTTTTTTATTATATCTTGTATCCCGTCCTTGACTCTTATTACTTTCCCGTCCACTAAAGTGATTATGGTATCGGGATACTCCGTTATTTTATATATTAAATCGGAGTTTAAACAAAATTTACTCCCATTTATTGACGTAAGCATTATCATAGCTGAAACCCTCTTTTTTAATTAAATTATCTCTTCAGGCTTAAAAGCTCTATTAGCATTTCATCCGAAGCTGTTATGCTCCTTGAGTTCGCTTGATAAGCTCTGCCGGTTATGATCATTTCCGTAAATTCATTCGCTAAGTCAACATTGGACATTTCCAAAAAGTTCTGCCTAATTATACCGTAACCTGCTTGTCCGGCAATTCCCGCTTCAGGCTGCCCTGAATTATTGGTGCTCCTAAAATTATTATTACCCACCTTTTCCAAACCGCCCGGATTATTAAAAATTGCCATTCCAACCTGACCTAATAAATAAGGATTACCGTCAGAGAACACCCCAATGACTCGACCGGTGCCGTCTATGGAAAACACCTCCAATTTCAATGTGTCTCCGTCTACCTCTATGGTATTTGGAATCCTTATAGGTTTTAAAAGCTGTAAATTATCATAATAATCCTCATCAACTGAGGGAACCTCTAAGTTAGGTGAATCGGGGTCGCTGAGCTGTAAGTATTCAAAATCGTCTTCTCCGGCGGAGGGCGGCAGATAACCTAAAACCCTTAACCCGTTTATGTTTATCAAATTTCCTTCATGGTCTTTATAAAAAGCACCGTCTCTCGTATAGTATTTGATGTTTCCCGCCGAGTCGTCGGATACTATAAAAAATCCCTCTCTTTCGATAGCAAAATCCAGATCTCTGTTGCTGGCCTGCAAGGGTCCACCGGTCATTATATTATCAATGCCGCCGACTCTCACTCCTAAGCCTATCTGTTGGGGATTAACTCCCGCTAAACCTGTATCCGTCGCCGCTTGGGCACTTGCTAGGGTTTGGCTTATTGTATCTTGAAATCGTACTCTGCCGGACTTAAATGCAGTGGTATTCACATTTGCTATATTGTTTGAGATAACATCCATTTTGGCTTGAAAGCTTCTCATACCGCTTACGCCGGAATATAAAGATCTTAACATTATTCAATTCCTCCTTTATTTGATTCCGCTTCACTGTTTGATACTTCTACAACGTCATTGAGATAATAGTTTTTTCCATCGACCTGCAACAGGGCTTGTCCATATTGCAGACTGACCTTTTCCACAATGCCGGTTACAGTTTCATCATCGCTTATTATTTTTACTTCTTTACCAATAAGAGAAAAGCAATACTGTTGTTGAGCCATTATAGTTAAAACACTTAGACTGTCTGAAATATCGTTCATTTGTTCCAATGAGGAAAGCTCAGCTATCTGGGAAATATAGTCGGTTTTGCTTCCTCCGTCACCGCTCATCGGGTTTACATTGCTGATCTCTGCCGCCATTATCTTAAGAAAATCTTCCATATTTATTCTGTTTCTATCTTTATATGTATCTTGTATTGTGCTGTTGTTATAGTACTCAGTGATTTTCATCTTCTACCTCCTTGACATATCACCAGATTGCTACGCCAATATACTGACTCCCTCCCGTTTGAAATCAAAGGCTTTTTGGATTTGAATCCCCGAATTACTTGCGCCTTTCCATCTGCTTTGGTTTTTGCCTGTATCGTGATCTTTGTTGGGTTGCCCGCCAAAGTTGGAATTCAAATCAAAGCTGTCTGCCCCATGGACATCCTGCTCCACATTGATTTCCATTTTGGCAATATAGATGTTTTGGCTTTTTAAGCTTTTACTCAACTCATCAATGCTGTTTATTAAAATGTCCTTTATATTTTCATTTTTCACTAAGAATTTTGCCACCAGCTTGCCTTCTTCTAATTTCAAGCTTATATGTACTTTGCCTAAATCTCTCGGATTGAGCCTTACTTCAATTAAGCTTTCTTTTCCTTCGGTTATCAGGTCCATGGATTCTACAATTTCAACCCTCAAAGACTTTATATTCTCCCATCCCAAATATTCTTTTTTGTCTATCATCGAAAGGTCATGTATCCGCGCTCCGGGGATATCCTTGACGGCAACTTCTCCACTTGTATATCCAATATCACCGGCGTCCGCAACCTTGTTCGGGGATTTGTTTTCCGATGCAGACACAGACTTTTCAAGCAGCTCATTGATTGGAGTAGTTACAGCTTTTTCCGACAAACCATCCCGTTGAGATACCGGTTCCCCCAACCGGAATACGGCGGGTTTTAGAATTTTCGTTATTTTCTTGGTTTCAGCATAAGGAACCGTCTTCGCCTTTTTGCCTTCGGATAGAGCTTTAGGGGCAATTTCTTTTTCCTCCGCCATGATATTCCCATCTACAGTTTGTATTTCATAATCATTCAAAGCAGCTTGCTCTTCGATGGCTTCTGATATAATCTTCTCTCCATCAGACATGTTAGCAGGAAAAATACTTAACATTTCAGTTTTCGCAGCTGTATCATTATCGATAATTACATATTTGTATATACCGGGGTTGCAGGGGTTAAACCCACAAAATAAGATATCTGTCTGGTGCTCATCCTCATCCTTTATTTCTTCAACGATTGCCTCGATATCATCTTTCATCAACATAAGATTCACTTGCTTTAAAAGCTCGTCAAAGACATCATCCATATAGGTTTTGATTTCGTTGGTTTTAAAGAAATAATCGGATGCGGGGACAGCGCTTACTTCCATCTGTTCACCTCCTCATAAAGACGGCAGCTTCATCCAGTTCTTTTTGTTCCCTTTTCTTTAATTCATCTAAATAGAGTTCATAGTTCTTTTCCTTTAGCTTTTCTATGACCCTCCTATCCTTTTTCGCTTCCAAAAAACTATCCATAGTATTGTTAACCTTTTCCTCAATCACCTTTAATATATTTTTTTGTTCCTCAATCCTTTCCTCAATATTTTCCACATATAGATTATGCCGTTGCAATTCATTTATGCTTTTGTACTTACCGACTTTTTTATTAGCATTAGCAAATTCCCTCATCAAGCTGTCCAATATCTCATTCTTATCATGAAATTCTTTTTGAATTTTTGATAACTGCTCCAAAACATTCTTTTCCTTATCCGTTCTCCATTCCAAAACACTTTCCAAAGAAAATTTGTAAGCCCCCATCATTGTCCACCCTCTTTTGTATCGAATTCTATACATTTTAAAATGCTCATGGTCTCATCATAGGAATATTTATCTTCTACACCCTGCTTCAAAAAGTTCCTAATGGGTTTGTTTAATTGCACTGCCCTATCAAGTACGGGATTTTGTCCGCTTATATAAGCCCCAACGTTTATCAAGTCCTCCGATTCCGCGTAAATTGATAGATTCTCCTTAAGCAAGCCGGCATATTTCAAATGCTCATCATCGACTATCTCTCTCATAACCCTGCTCACACTGTTTTGTACATCTATAGCAGGGAAATGATTTTTTGCCGCTATGGATCGTGATAATATGATATGACCGTCCAAAATCCCTCTTGCGGCATCAGCTATGGGTTCATTCATATCATCTCCTTCAACCAGCACAGTATAGAAAGCGGTTATGGAACCTTTTTCAGACATGCCGCTTCGTTCCAATAGCCGCGGCAAAGTAGCAAACACGGAGGGAGTATAGCCTCTGGTCGTTGGAGGCTCTCCGGTAGCCAGACCTATTTCCCTTTGCGCCATTGCAAATCTCGTAAGAGAATCCATCATGAGCATTACTTTTTTACCCTGATCTCTGAAATATTCCGCTATGGCTGTAGCTACAAAGGCCCCTTTTAATCTCACCAAAGGTGGTTGATCCGATGTGGCGCATATCACCACAGACCTTTTATATCCTTCTTTGCCTAAATCATTATTTATAAATTCTAAAACTTCTCTGCCTCTTTCCCCAATGAGCCCGATAATATTTATATCGGCATCACAATACCTTGCCATCATGCCCAGCAGTGTACTTTTCCCTACACCGGAACCGGAAAAGATTCCGATTCTTTGACCTTCCCCGCAAGTCAGGATTCCATCTATTACCTTTACTCCCGTACTCATGATATTTTTAATCTTTCTTCTTTTAAACGGATTTGGTGGGTTTCTGTCTACATTGTAATACTCCCCTTCTATCGGAAGGCCCTCCGTCAGGGGCCTGCCTAAACCGTCAAGGGTTTTGCCTAACAATCCCTCACCTATTTTTATTTTTAATGGGCTTCCCGTTGGTTTTACTAAACACCCCGGGCTTATACCCTTTAAATCGTTCAAAGGCATTAAAAGGACAGTATCATTTTTGAATCCCACAACCTCCGCTGTTACAATTCTATTCGGTGATTTTATATAAATCTCACATACTTCACCAATAAAAGCCTCTAAACCTTCCACTTGAATGATTAATCCTATTACCTGGGTCACTTTTCCCATCTTTATATAGTAATTCCTGTCTTTTATGTGTTTAATATAATTATCGAAAGGGATATCAAGCAAATTTTTCACTCCATATTATTGATTTCTTCCAACACCGCATCAATCTGTTTGCGTATTTGTAAATCTATATATTGAAATTGATTTTCTATAGTGCAGCCGTATTCTTCAAGATTTTCATCGCTTAGTATTGTATATTTCGTGTTTGAAGAAATTTTCTGCAACTCACCCATTTTGGTTTTTAACTGTTCCGCCTTCTCAGGGTGACATGAAATAATCACATTACCATAAATATCATTTCCCTCAAGGATCGGTCCAATAAAAGACAAAATATCTTTATCTGAAAGATCAATTTTTCGCTTAATTATTGTCTCCGCAATCCGAGCCGATAAATTTAAAATATTTTCCTTATTTTGTTCATAGTATTCTTCAACATTTTTATTAGCTTCTACAAATAGATTCAAAGCTTTTTGTTTAATTCCGGAGGCTTCTTCCTTTGCTTCAAATAAAGCTTTTTCATACCCTGCTTTATATCCATCCTCATATCCTTTTTTTTCGGCATTCTCAATAATTATATCTGCTTGTTTTTTTGCCGCCTGCAATATGCTCATTTTCTTTTCTTCCATTTTTAAAATCAAATCTCTCCGAATCTCCTCATCGGTTAATTCAGTTTTTTTATCTAAAGGCTTATCTGTATTTTTTCCGGCGGTCGATAGCAGTCCTTTGCTGTTCACTGCAATTTTTGTTTGTATTACGGAGGGGTTTTGATTTTCGCTACATATACTCTCACTTTTTATAATCCTATATGATGATAGCATCCTGGTCACCTCTCGTTATCACTATCTCACCCGCTTCGTCAAGTCTCCTTATGACACCCACAATTCTATGCTGGGCTTCCTCCACGGCGGATATGCGCACGGGACCCATAAATTTTATATCCTCTTTCAACATATCCGAGGCTCTTTTTGACATATTGCTATAAATTATATTTGCAACTTCCTCCGACGCACCCTTTAACGATAATCCCAAATCTTCATTCCCTATTTCTCTCAATATCCTTTGAATAGAGTTTCTGTCTAAATTCACTATGTCTTCAAATATGAAAAGATTGGATTTAATGATTTCAGCCAACTCCGGCTGGGCTTCTTCCAAATCGCCTATTATATTTTTTTCTGTACTTCTATCAACAGAATTCAATATATTTACCAAAGTACGCACTCCGCCTATATTTTCCGCTTCCGAATCAATCAAATTTGAGAATTTTGCTTCAATTATCTCTTCGATTCTCTTAATTACACCCGGAGCCGTTCTGCTAATAGTACCAATCCTTTCCGCTATGCTTGTTTGTAATTCAATGGGGAATTGGGACAGCACTGAGGCAGCTTTATCAGGTTGCAGATAACACATAATAAGAGCTATGGTTTGGGGGTGCTCATTCAAAAGCAGATTAGTCAGTTGCACGGGGTCCGCCTTTCTGGCTATGGCAAAGGGTCTTTCCTTTTGCTGTATCTGACGCAGTATATCAAGTATCTCCTTGGCTCTTTGGGTACCCAAGGCTTTATTTAGTAATTCCCTGGCATAGTCTATGCCGCCGTCCAAAAGATATTGCCTGGCAGACACCATATTGACAAAGTCATCAAGTACATCCTCACGCTCCGCCGGTCCAACATAATCAATATTTGCAATCTCGTATGTAACTTTTTGTATTAGGTTGTCAGGCAGCCTCTTCAGCAACTGAGAAGAAGTTTCGGAACCCAAAGTAATCAATAAAATTGCCGCTTTTCTCAAATTCTTATCATTATCGCTCATAACCTCACCTACTGTTCCTTAAGCCAAGCCCTGAGCAGTTCTGAAGCTGCATCCGGGTTTTTTCTGGCAAAGTCTTTTGCTTTTATTTCCTTGGGGTCTTTTTTCACTTCCAATCTTTCAACCTCTTCTTCACCCAAATCCATGGGTGTACTGATTGAAAAATTAGCAGCGGCCTCCAACCCTTTTCTTTTGGAACTTCTAATATTTAAAAATACCGCTGATAGTATTATAAGAACGAAAATCAATGCGGATGCAATCATATATGTACCATATTTCCCGATAAACCCTTTTTCTATATTACCGTTTTGTTCAAACCCCTCCATTTCTTTTCTGATGGCATCTTCATATGATGTGTCAAAGGGCAAACCCTCAATGCTTATAAAATCCCCTCTTTCCGCATCATATCCTATTGCAGCTGCCACAATGCTTAAAACTTTATCATAGGTTTCATCAGACAGCTTGCCGTTATATATGACGGATGCGGTTATTTTCCTTATCCTTCCGGGGGCTTTGACTGTAGTTTTTGTTTCCGTAGACAGTTCATTATTGGTAGTCCTTTCATAAGAACCATCCAATACGTCTCCATCTTCTATTACATTGCTGTGATTATCCCCTATGATGCCTCCGCCTCCTTTGGTCCCTTCTCCCGCTATTTGTTCACTCCTTATAAGGGGGTCGCTGTAGACTATGGAGGTTGATTCTTCGGAATCGAAATCCAAATCCGCATATACTGATACTTCCACCTTGTCCTTTCCCAATGCGGTTCCCAACAGATTTTTCAAACTGCCTTCCATTCTCTCCTGAAAACTGTCCTGCATCCTTTGGTAATAGTTTAGCCCGGAGTTTAATCCATCCTCCTGATTCAAAAACCCGCTTAAAAGCTCTCCTTTTGAATTGATTACCTGAATATTTTTATCCGGCAGATTATCAACTGCGCCGGATACAAGGGCAACAATGCCCCTTATCATATTTTCAGAGATATGTTTAGCGGGATTAACGGATATGATTACGGAAGCGGAACCTTCCCTTCTCTCAGTTTCAAATATGCTTTTTTCAGGCAGCACTAAATGTACCTTCGCCGACTTTACGGCATCAAGGGACATTATTGACTTTTGCAAGTCCCCGGATAACGCTCTCTGATACATGATTTTTCTGTCTTCATCCGTGGCCATTAACCCTATATCATCAAATATCTCAAATCCTGTAGACCTATCAGGCATTTTTCCTTCCATAGCTAACTGCAGCCTGTAGCTATCCAAATACTTCTCACCGATTAAAATATTCTTACCGCTATTGGCTAATTTGTATGGAATCTTTTTAGTTGTAAGATCTTCGGCAATATACCCTGCATCTTCTAAATCCAAATCGGTAAAAAGAACGGCATAATTTTTTTTATTTGCAAAATATGTGGATAAGACCACAGCTACTGTTACAATAAGGATAATGGAAATCAGAGTAATCTTTCTTTTATTATCCATGGTTTTCCAACCATTTACACTTTTTTTTAAAACAGTCAAAATGCTATCCATAGTTTTAAGCGGCTCCTTTTAGGTAATCGTTATAGTTGCATATTGTTAATTTCTTTATAAGCCTCAATACATCTGTTTCTCAGTTGAACAGCTAACTCAAGTGTAAGCCTTGCTTCCTCTGTGGCAATCATCACGCTGTGTAGATCATCGACTTCTCCACTGACAAATTTTTGAACCAAATCATCCGCGGCTATTTGCCGGTTATTTAATCTTTCCAGCTCTTTACTTATTAAATTTTTAAAGTTTAACCTTTCGTCTTCCCCTTTTAAACTACCATTCTCTCCAATACCTGTTTTCTTAACTAAGCTTAATTCTTCATTTATTTTTGAATAATAATTGTTGTATAACGATAAAATATTCATTTTATCCCTCCGTTATTAAAACCCTTGTCTGTTAGCCCTTAAATATGTCTAATGCTTTTTTTAGAATACTTTTACTTGCATTTAAGGCCGTTACATTTGCTTCATAGGACCTCAGTGCATTCAACAACGATATCATCTCGTCTACCATATTCACGTTAGGCATACGAACATAACCGTTTTCGTCGGCATCCGGATGATTAGGTTCGTATATGGTATTAATGCTTTCAGAATCCTCTTTAATACCAACCACTTTTACACCCATACTTTTTTTTTCATATTTCCCCGTTAAAGAGTCCTTTGCTTTAGCTACACTTTCCTCGAATATAACTTGTTTTTTTAGATAGGGGCCACCCTCTTTAGTCCTTGTAGTGTTGACATTAGCTATATTCGTGGATATGGTATCCATTTTCAGCCTTTCTAAAGTAAGACCGCTGCTGTTTATTTTCATGGAATCGAATAGGGACATATTCTCACCTCAGATTTCTATTTGTTGATAACATAATTCAGATTGCCTAATTTTGCATTCAATTGCCTAACTAGAATAGAATAGTATATTTCATTTGCTGCCAGTTCTGTCATTTCCAAATCAATGTCTACATTGTTGCCGTTATCATTTAGATATGTCTCGGTTTTTTTCACGGCTTTGGGTTCAATATCGGCAATTTTACCGGTGCCGAAATGTTTTTCATGTGTTTTCTTCATTCCCACATTATTGATCGCCTTATGCAGCAACCCCTCGAATTCTACTTTACTGCATTTATAATTCAGAGTATTTATATTGGCAATGTTGTTTGAAATCGCTCCTTGCCGCATGGATGATGCGTCCAGCCCTTTTTTTAATAAATCATAAGTTAAATCTCCCAACAATAACCCTCCCAAAATAAACTGCCGATTCTTTATTAAAACAAAAAAAGCTAATCAGAACTGCAACTGGCTGTCATCCATAAAGGGAAGACCCTATAGTTTTGCGTCCTTATTTTTCAATAAGTTTGCCCTCATTTTGAAAAGCTATTTATTGTTGATATAACATTAGCATAAAAATCCA
>CAYXAT010000013.1:0-25135 GCA_964462065.1 uncultured Clostridiaceae bacterium
CGTTAAAAGTTTCATACTATGGAGGAATTTTAGTGTTTATGTTGAATATGTAAAATATTATCGATAAAGGGGTTAGCCGTATGGACTTTATAGAAGATTTTACATATTACTTAAAAAACGAAAGAGAATTGACGTTAAATACACTGGAATCATACAGGAGAGATATAAAAGCCTTTAAGAAATACTTATCTGATATAGGACAAACTGTGTTAACTGTCAACAAATCCGGAATAATAAAATACATATTATATATGCAAAAAAGTGGTAAAGCAACATCTACAATCTCAAGAAACCTGGCTTCAATAAAATGCTTTTACAACTTTTTATTAAGCAATAAATTAATAAAGTCAAATCCTACTAACGGCTGCGAACCACCAAAGGTAGAAAAGAAATTGCCTTCGGTTTTAACAAAATTAGAGGTAGAGAAGTTATTGGAGCAACCGGATTGTTGCGAAACAAAAGGCCTAAGAGACAAGGCTATGCTTGAATTATTGTACGCAACCGGTATCAGGGTGACGGAATTGATTTCCATTGATACTGATGATTTGGATATAAGTAACGGCTTATTGCATTGTAAGAATAACGCCTGTAAATGCAGAACTATACCTATCGGTAATTGGTCTTTGAAATACATTATTGATTATACCAAAAACTGCAGATGCAAGTATAATCCCGAACCTGAAGAGGAAGCCCTGTTCCTTAATTTTCACGGACAGCGAATGACAAGACAGGGGTTTTGGAAAATTGTGAAGTATTATACCTCAATGGCTAAAATAAATAAACCTATCACCCCCCATATGTTACGGCACTCTTTTGCATTGCATCTTATTGAGAATGGTGCGGATTTGCAGTTTTTGCAGGAGCTTCTGGGCCATTCGGACATTTCATCCACTCAAATATATAATAAAATAAACAGTATAAAGATCAGAGATGCGTATATGAAAACACATCCAAGGGCATAAAAATCTAAGAGATTAAAAAGCATTTCTTTTTGAAAAATTACTGATTTTTGAGGTGAAAATATTGAATAATAATTTATATGAGAAGGTTTTGGAGGCAAAGAATTATATCGAAAAGAATGTTTCTGATAAACCTAAAATCGGCTTAATACTGGGTTCCGGATTGGGAATCTTGGGTGATGAAGTGGAGAACAAAACAGTTATTGAATATGAGAACATCCCTAATTTCCCTGTTTCCACTGTGAAAGGACATAAAGGCAGATTTGTTTTCGGTAAGCTGGAAGGTTCGGATGTTGTGGTTATGCAGGGCAGATTTCATTTCTATGAAGGCTATGGTATGCAGCAAGTTGTTTTTCCCGTCCTGGTTATGAAATCCTTAGGTGTAGAAAAACTGATTATCACAAATGCAGCAGGAGGGATTAATACAAGTTTTGATGCCGGTGATTTGATGCTCATTAAAGATCATATCAATTTTATGGGTGATAACTCTTTGATAGGTGAGAATATTGAAAGTTTCGGACCCAGATTTCCCGATATGTCAAATGCTTACACAAAGAATCTTATAGATATGGCAAAATCTATATGTGAGAAGAATGATATTAATATAAAAGAGGGAGTATATATATCCATGACAGGGCCTGCATATGAAACTCCCGCAGAAATAAAAATGGCAAGAATAATGGGGGCGGATGCAGTAGGTATGTCGACTGTGCCGGAAGTGATTGCAGCAAATCATGCCGGCATGGAAGTATTGGGGGTTTCATGTATTACGAATATGGCCGCCGGGGTACTTGATATACCCTTAAGCCATGCGCAGGTTATTGAAACGGCTGAGGCGGTAAAAGAAAACTTTACAAAGCTCATAAGATTAGTGATTAAAAATATAGATAAATGAACTGTAAGATAGTTTAAGAATCGTGATATGATTTACAATGACAAATGGCGTTAGAGATAAAGGAGGTTCATATGGAATACTTAAATAGCATTGAAAAGGCATATAATTATATAAAAGACAGAATTCCGAGTGCTCCAAAGATAGGTATTGTACTTGGTACAGGGCTGGGTTCCTTGGCAGAATATATAGAGGAACCTGTATATATAGATTACAAAGATATTCCAATGTTTCCCGTATCAACAGTTGCCGGTCATGCGGGAAGAATAATATACGGTAATTTGGAAGGCAAAAAAGTAATTGCCATGCAGGGACGTTTTCACTTCTATGAGGGCTACGATATGAAGGAGATAACCTTGCCAATAAGGGTTATGAGTAAGCTGGGCATAAAAGTCTTATTGGTAAGCAATGCCTGCGGCGGATTGAATAAGGAGTTTAATGCAGGTGATATAATGCTGATTGAAGACCATATAAACTTTATGGGTGACAGTCCGCTGATAGGTGCCAATTTGGATGAATTCGGTCCCAGATTTCCCGATATGTCGGAGGTGTACAGTAAAAGCCTTATCAATTTATGTTCTGAAATAGCTGACAGAATAGGTATAAAAGTACAAAAAGGCGTCTACTGCGCGATAAGCGGTCCTAATTATAACACTAAGGCAGAACTTAAAATGCTGATAAAAATCGGTGCAAATGCAGTAGGAATGTCTACAGTACCGGAAGCTACAGTTGCAAGACACTCAGGCATTAAAGTGCTGGGTTTATCATGTATTACGGATATGGCAATACCCGATACACTTGTGCCTTTATCTCATGAAGAAGTCGTAAGGGTGGCGGAATTAGCCAAACCCAAGTTTGTAAGCTTGGTTAAGCATTTTATCAAAGAGGTGGGGCCCTATGAGAGCCTATGATTTAATTTATAAAAAAAGGAACGGGCAGATATTAAGCAAATATGAAATAGATTATTTCATAACCGGATTTGTAAAAAACGAGATACCTGATTATCAGGTATCCGCCTTGCTTATGGCTATATATTTCAACGGATTGAATAAAAAAGAAACTATTGACTTGACCATGGCTATGGTGAATTCCGGGGATATTATCGATTTATCGGAAATAAAGGGCATAATTGTTGATAAGCATTCCACCGGGGGGGTTGGGGATAAGATAAGCTTGATTGTCATTCCTCTTGTGGCTTCCCTAGGAATACCCGTTGCCAAAATTTCCGGCAGGGGTCTGGGTCATACCGGCGGGACTATAGATAAATTGGAAGCCATAGAAGGATTTGAAACGGAGTTGACTAAAGAGAGATTTATTTCAAATGTAAATAAGTATAAAATGGCTATATCAAGCCAATCCGCGGATATAACACCGGCTGATAGAAAGCTGTATGCTCTACGAGATGTAACCGCTACCGTAGACAGCATACCTCTAATTGCCAGCTCTATAATGAGCAAAAAAATAGCCTCAGGTGCCGGCCGAATAGTTTTGGATGTCAAACTTGGCTCCGGTGCTTTCTTAAAAACCATAGAGGATGCCCGAAAATTAGCAAGATTGATGGTGGATATAGGTAACGGATTGGACAGAAAAACTGTCGCTGTTATCACCGACATGAATCAACCCTTAGGTTATGAGGTAGGGAATGCAAATGAGATAAAAGAAGCCGTAAAAGTATTATCCGGAAAAGGTGCCAAAGATGAGACAACAATTGCATTGACCATTGCCTCCTATATGGCTTTGTTGGGGGGCGCGTTTACTGATTTTGATGATGCATACAAGAGTTTGGAGGAACTGATTAATTCGGGAGCAGCACTTAATAAATTCAAAGGATTTATCAGTATTCAAGGCGGGAACCCGGACTTTATTGATGATTTGAGCCTTTTGCCCCGGGCTAAAAATAATATAGTCATAAAGGCTGTTGAAAATGGTTATGTAGGCTCTATAGATGCTGAAAAAATAGGACTCGCAGCCATGATGCTTGGTGCCGGACGCAGAACAAAAGATGATATAATAGATTATGCAGCCGGAATAACTCTGCTTAAAAAGGTTGGAGACAAAGTAGATAAAAATGAAGGTCTATGCATTTTGCATACAAATATATCAAATCCTTTGGAAGCTGAGTATTTGACACGGGAAAGTTATAGAATTGAGAAAGATTTCAATAAAAAGACACAATATGTTTATGATATTATCCAATAAAGAATAACAAACTTTCTATTGGGAAATATAAGAATATATTAACCATAGGAGGAATTTTTTCATGCGTTTAATTAAAACTTTATTGATATGGATTATTGTACTGACTCTGGCTTTTAGCAGCTTGTTATATGCAGATGACAGTTTAAATTTGGAATGCAAATCGGCAGTGCTTATGGATTTTGCCACGGGGAAAGCAATCTATGAAATGAATCCCCACGAGAAACTTGAACCTGCAAGTGTTACAAAAATAATGACAATGCTTTTGACCATGGAAGCCCTTGACTCGGGCAAGATTACCTTGGAAGACAAGGTTATCATCAGTAAAAATACTGCAAAGATGAAAACGGGCACTCGCCTGATGCTTGAAGAAGGCGAGGTAAGAACGGTTGAGGATTTACTTTACGGTATTGCAGTTGAATCCGGAAATGACGCCAGCATCGCAATGGCCGAATATGTTTCCGGCAGTGAAGGCGAATTTGTAAAGGCAATGAACGATAAGGCCAAAAAACTGGGAATGAACGATACAACTTTTGAAAATCCACACGGTTTACACTCTGCCAACCATAAAACATCCGCTTACGATATTGGGCTCATGTCGAGAGAATTAATTAAGCATGAAAAAATCTTTGACTTTATCTCAAAGTATATGGTAACAGTTTATGTCGGCAGAAAAAATGACGTAAAAAGAGAATTGGTAAATAAGAATAAGATGGTGCATTTTTATAAAGATATTGACGGGATAAAGACGGGTTTTACAGATGAGGCTATGTTTTGTATTTCCATTACAGCCCAAAATAATAACATAAGGCTTATAAGTGTCATAATGGGTGCACCCGATACAGGCAAAAGAAACAGAGATGCAAGAAAGCTTATAGATTATGGTTTTGCCAATTATATTAATCATTCTTTCGGTAAAAAAGGTGAATTAGTCAGTAAGCTCAAGGTGAATAAAGGAGACAGCGATTTTATCAATGCGGTTTTTGAGACAAATGCCGATGTGCTTTTAAAAAAGGGAGAAGAGCAAAGCATTGAGAAAACAATTGAATTACCGGATTCTATAGCCGCTCCTATTTCTAAAGGACAAAAAATAGGCGAATTAATTGTTAAAAAAGACGGTAAAAAAATAGCGTCATATAATATAATTAGCGATGCGGAAGTCGAGAAAGGCAGTTTTATCAATAATATTATAAGAGCCATCAAATACTGGTTTAATTTTATTTACATACGCAAATAAACTCAAATTCATCATCTTTCAAACAAGTGTGGGAGAGGAGAGAAATAAAAAAGCAATGAAATCTCATTGCTTTTTTATTTTTATTTCTTATGTTATAATACAGAACATAAAGCTTTAAAGAGCTTTGAAAGGATGAGGTTTTTGTTTGGTTTGGATTTTATGGAATTGTTATATAGATTGCCGGCAGTTTTTATTGGGTTTTCTTTTCATGAGTTTGCCCACGGATTAGCAGCGTATTATTTAGGTGATGACACAGCAAAAGCAAGCGGGCGTTTGACTGTTGATCCGGCAGCGCATATTGATCCAATGGGTCTCTTGATGCTGATTATATTCAGATTTGGTTGGGCTAAGCCGGTTCCTATAAACCCGAATAATTTTAAAAACAGAAAAAAGGGAATTATTTTGGTTTCCTTGGCGGGACCTATGATGAATTTTCTTATTGCAACAATTGTTTTACTTTTATATGGGTTTGTTTATATCAGATTAGGTATGCAAAATGTTATTTTTGACAGGATTATATTGAATATTTATTATATCAATATAGGCTTAGGGGTCTTCAATTTGATACCTATTCCGCCTTTAGACGGTTCTAAAATATTGGCGGGACTTTTACCGGTTAGCATTGAATACAAGTTTTATAAATATGAACAGTATTCTTATTTACTGTTGCTAATCCTGCTTTTTACAAATACAATTGATTATATTCTGGGACCTATGTTTTTCTATGCGCAAAGAGCCATTTATTTTGTTGTCAGCTTAATTTTGTAATAAATTATATAATATAAAATAGTATTGTGGTGTTAATATGGCTATAAGTGTAAAATTGGAAGTATTTGAAGGGCCTTTAGATTTGCTTTTTCATTTGATTGAGAAGGCAAAAATCGATATTTATGATATTCCCATAGCTGAAATTACGGAACAGTATATAGATTATCTAAAAATGATGAAAAGCATGGATATCGATTTGGCCAGTGAATTTTTGGTTATGGCGGCTACTTTATTAATAATTAAATCCAAAATGCTGTTGCCCAAGGCTCCGGCAGATGATGAGAACTCAGAGGACCCAAGGGAAGAGCTCGTCGTAAAATTATTGGAGTATAAAAAAATTAAGGAAGTATCGGAATTATTAAAAGACAGATATTCGTTAAACGAAATGAGTGTTTTCAAGGATTCCGATTTGGCTGATGCCTTGATTGATTCATACGAGTTGCCGGATGAGCTTAATATAGAATTGCTGGTTGAAAAGTTTAGTAATCTATTGCTGAAGAAAGAAAGAGAAGAAGAAAGAAAAGAGTACAGGAAACTATACAAAGACAATGTTACAGTCGAGGAAAAGATAGCAGAGTTATTGGGTTTACTTTCGCATAAGAAATGGACGAGTTTTGATAATTTGTTGGAAAGCTGTGATAATAGGCTGGAAATAATAGTTTCCTTTTTGGCTTTACTGGAATTAATCAAAAGCAAAGTGATACGGGCTAAGCAAACAAACAGCTTTGACAGTATTTTGTTAAAGAAGATACCGTCTTAATCAGGTGAATATAATTCTATGGAAGAATTTATACTGAACAATGAATATAAAACTATCAATTTAAACAAAATTGACTTTGAGGTGTAGGATTTATGGAGATAAGAGAGGTCAAAGCTGCTCTTGAGTGCTTGTTTTTTATTTCGGGTAACCCTGTTGCTTTAAATGATTTATCTGTGGTGTTTGATATAGATAAAACTACTTTAAAAAGAATAATAAATCAAATGATAGATGAATACGAGTGTGACGATAGAGGTTTGCGAATTATTGAGATTGACGGGTCTTATCAATTTTCCACAAAACCGGAATATTACATATACATAGAAAAGCTTCTTAAGCCAAAAGCAAGGACCGGATTATCTCAAGCCTCCTTGGAAACTTTGTCGATTATTGCCTATAAACAGCCTGTGACAAGGGCTTATATAGATTCAATAAGAGGAGTAAAATCCGACGGGTGTATATATCGCTTACTTGATAAGGATTTAATACGGGAAATAGGTAGGCTGGAATCTCCCGGCAGACCTATATTATATGGGACAACTGAAAACTTTTTAAGGCTGTTCGGACTTATAACCCTTATGGACTTACCGGAAATAGCAAATGTTGAAGAATAATGCACAAATGTATTATTCTTTCATTTTGTGGGAAAATACTTAAAAATCGGTATTTAGGTTCGTGGGGGGCTTTTATTGTTTTATGTAATTGGTATTTTCTCGGTCATCATAGTATTAGCTTTGATATTTTTGTTTTTTGCAACTTTAAGAGTTAGGGTGACAGCAAGTAAAAATAAAGAAAAATATACTTTTAATGTTAACACATCTATAGGAATCGGTTCCTTGCGATACAATTCATCAAATAAACCCTCGTCCAATATTACTTTTGTTCCTAAAGGATATTCCAAAGAATTTGATGCCGATTTTTATTTAAACAATTTAAAATCCATGTTTTCGGGTGGTTCGGGATCATACGGTAAAATGAAACAGTACTATTCTGTAAATAAAAAAGGTATTTTATATTTAATGAAAAAGACAAGAACCTATGATGTATTTTTGGATTTAAAATTCGGCTTGGATGATGCTTCATCCACTGCTATTACATATGGTTTGTTTAGTACTTTTCTGACCAATCTGATTGCTGCCGCCAAAAGGGCTACAAGTATTGATATAAAGAAAATAAGTATTATCCCAGTATTTAATGAAACCGTGCTTGAATTCGATTTTGCCTGCATAATAGAGGCAAAGATAGGCAATATTATTATTGCATTGAAATCAGTTAAAAAAAAGAAAAGGAGTGTTGCCTTTGGAACAGCCCATCCAAGCGTTAATGAAAACAACTCTTGAAAATATCAAAAGCATGATTGATGTGAGTACCGTAATAGGGGAACCGGTAGAGACCTTAAACGGAACGGTGATTTTCCCTATATCCAAAGTAGGATTCGGTTTTGTTTCGGGCGGTGGTGATTTAAGCTTAGGTTCATGCGGAGATGACAGCAGCAGTGATGATACAAATGAAAAAAAGGAACCTTTTGCCGGTGGCAGCGGGGCAGGTGTTTCCGTTCATCCCGTGGGATTTTTATCCGTATCTAACGATATTATAAGGATGATTCCCGTTAGTTCAAATACTATAGCAGACAGAGTTTTAGATTTGTTGCCTGATATGCTTGATAATATTTGCAAAAAGAAAAAGGAAGGATAGCAGTCCTTTCTTTTTTTGATGAATTACGGAAAAATATAAAAGCGAAGAAGAATATTTATTTTTAAGTATTAGAAGCATTTCCTTTATTAAATAATAGAATATCAATATAGAAGTTGCATTGCAGCTTTTTTTAGATTTCATACATATTGACTTGACAGTCTTAAAAGTATTGAAATTGCATTTTTGTAAATAATAAATTAAGTATTCAAAATTTCAATAAATGCGGGGTATTTACATGAAAAAACTAATTGTTATATTAATAGTCTTATCATTATGTTTCAACTTTTTATATGCTGTAGACAATGTCTCCACTGCGCAGTCATCGGTAGTAATGGATGTGAATACCGGAAGAGTCTTATATTGTGAAAACCCATATCAAAAGTTGGCAATGGCAAGTACCACTAAAATAATTACCGTACTTTTAGCTATTGAAAATGCTGATTTGAACGATGTTGTGACTGTCAGCAAAAAAGCATCATATCAAACAGGATCCTCAGTTTATTTAAGAGAGGGAGACAAAATTATACTTGAGGATTTGCTTTATTGCGTTATGCTCAGATCAGGTAATGATGCAGCGGTTGCCGTTGCGGAGCATGTATCAGGAAGTGTGGCTGAATTTGCAAAGCTTATGAATAATAAAGCTAAAGAGATAGGTGCGAAGGGCTCCAATTTTGCAAACCCCCATGGACTTCCCGATGAAAATCATTATACGACTGCTTATGATTTGGCTTTAATAACAAGAGAAGCATTGAAGAATGATATTTTTGCCAAGATTGTCAGCACAAAGACACATACCATTACAGAATTGTTAAAAGAAAATAAGGTCATGCAAAATAAGAATAAAATGCTTTGGCAATATCCCGGCGGAGACGGTGTAAAGACCGGGTATACGAAGAGTGCCGGTAAATGTCTTGTTTCCTCGGCAACGAAGGAGGGATGGCAGATACTTACCGTTGTATTAAACGGCGGAGATATATGGGGTAACTCAACAAAGCTGCTTGATTACGGTTTTGCCAATTATGATTATCTCAAGCTTGTAGATAAAAATAATACGGCATTTGATTTGGATGTAACAAAGGGCAAAGATAAAAAAGTTCAGGCGGTACCTGTAAATGATTTATATGCACCCTTGTTTAAAACTAAAGAAGGTTATGAAATCGTCAAGTTTTTTTACGATACATCGGATATTATAAAAGCCCCTATAAAGAAAAACGATAAAGCAGGGGTGCTGAAAATTTATGCGGATAATTTTCTTTTAGGACAGGTTGATTTAATGTATAATAAAGATGTTGATTCGTCGGATGTTTTTTTTCATTTGAAAAACATTTTGAGAAGCATGGTGCAATTTAAATAGATAGAGGGTGAAAAATTGATTATTGTGAGGAAAATCAGATTAAATGATGTACAAGAGTTAGTAAAATTTCTTATTAGGAACGATTTAGCCGATGACATAAAAAAAGATACTGACTATTATATATGCAAATTAGATGATTTGCTTTGCGGTTGCGGTATGATGATTAAAAGAGACGATTATTGTGTAATAAAAAATGTTATAGTTGATAAAGAAAGCAGAAAGCAAAAATTGGGTTCGGCGATAGTAAAAACAATGCTTAATTCCGCTGAGTTAAGCGGAGCCAAGACAGCTTTGTGCTTGGGTGATGTTGCAGGGTTCTCTGAATACCTGAACTTTAAAATGGTAAAGGTAGAAGATTTGCCGGATAACATTAAATCATCTGTTAACAGCATACATAATAATGAGCATATTTACGCCGTATCATTAATAGATTATTTTGAAAGTGCATGTAAATGATAATATTGTAAAATCTTGCTTGAAAATGTTTCAATTATGTTTAATAATAGTATAATAACGATTTGAAATGATACCCACCGCTTTTTAAGTGGCGGGTACAGCTAATAATAAACGAATCAGGAGGTAGAAGTAAATATGGCAAAAATCCGTATAACAGAAACAGTTTTAAGAGACGGTCACCAATCTCTTATCGCAACAAGAATGAATACAGATGAGATGCTGCCTATTTTGGAAAAAATGGATAAGGCAGGGTATCATTCTTTAGAAATGTGGGGCGGGGCAACATTTGACTCATGTTTAAGGTTTTTAAACGAGGACCCATGGGTGAGAATCAGAAAAATAAAGTCCGTTCTTAAAAATACAAAACTTCAAATGCTATTGAGAGGACAAAATATTTTAGGTTATAAAAACTATTCCGATGATATTTTAATTGAATTTGTTAATAAGTCTTTGGCTAACGGTATAGATATTATTAGGATTTTCGATGCTTTAAATGACTTGAGAAATATAGAAAAAGCTATTAAAGCAACTAAGAAATATGGCGGACATGCTCAGGGTACTTTTGTTTATACAATTAGTCCCGTTCATAATATTGAATTATACGTGAAGCTGGCGAAAGAAGTGGAAAGCATGGGAGCCGATTCTTTATGCATAAAGGATATGTCGGGAATTTTGACTCCTTATATGGCTTATGATTTGATTAAAGAAGTTAAGAAAAACATCAGTATACCGATTCAACTCCACAGTCATTATACCGGGGGCTTGGCAAGCATGACTTATCTGAAGGCGATTGAAGCCGGAGTAGATATTGTGGATACGGCTATATCACCTTTTGGACTCGGAACTTCTCAGCCGGCTACTGAACCCATAGTGGCAACGCTGTTAGGAACTGAACATGATACGGGTATTGATTTAAACTTGTTGGCTGAAATAGCCGAATATTTTAAGGATATTAAAGAAACATATATAAAGAACGGAATATTGAATCAAAATGTCTATAATGTTGATACCAGGGTTTTGACTTATCAAATACCCGGCGGCATGATGTCAAACTTATTGTCACAGCTTGCTGCACAAAACGCTTTGGACAGATTTGAAGACGTTTTAAAAGAAGTACCTGCTGTAAGAAAGGATTTGGGGTATCCGCCGTTGGTTACACCTACCAGTCAAATAGTAGGGACTCAAGCAGTATTTAACGTTATCTTAAATGAAAGATATAAAATGATACCACAGGAAGTAAAATCCTACGTCAAAGGCATGTATGGTAAGCCGACCGTGCCCATCACTGATGAGATAAGGAAAAAGATTATCGGCGATGAAGAAGTAGTTACTGTCAGACCGGCGGATTTGTTGCCGCCTCAGCTTGAAGAGATGAAAAAGGATATCAAGGAATATTGTGAGCAGGATGAGGATGTTCTTACCTATGCACTGTTCCCGCAAGTTGCCATGAACTTTTTCAAGCAAAGGCGAGCGGAAAAGTATAAAATAGATTCTAATTTAGTGGATTACGAACAAAAAACCTATCCTGTATAAGATGTATTTAATTTAAGAATAATGTCAGGTGGAGAGGTCTTCTTCACCTGACATTCTAATAATCCGGTTTATTATGAAAATGTGTGTGTTCTAATCATTGTATTTAGATTAAAAATTTCGGAGGTACTATGTTGAAAATATTATTATCAAATGATGACGGTATTAATGCACAGGGAATCTATCACCTTGCCGATAGCTTAAGGGAGTTCGGGTTTGTTACCGTAGTTGCTCCCGAATCGGAAAGAAGCGCCAGCGGCCATTCTATAACTATGCACAAACCCCTGCGAAGCAGAGCTGTAGATTTTTTTCCTGAGGGGGTAGAGGCATGGAGTATTAATGGCACTCCTTCGGACTGTGTGAAATTTGCCCTTTGCTCTTTGATGAAGGAGAAGCCTGATTTAGTTGTCTCCGGAATTAACCACGGTTCAAATTTAGGCACCGATGTTTTGTATTCAGGCACTGTTTCTGCGGCTATTGAAGGTGCTATATACGGGATACCTTCTATAGCGGTTTCGCTGGCAACCTTTGACAAATGTGACTTCGGTCCTTATGCAAGAATTGCCGGAGGTTTATGCAAAAAATTATACGAGCAAAAAATAAAGACAGGATTAGTTATGAATATTAATTTGCCTTATGTACCTGTCGAAGAAATAAAGGACATAAAGATTACTCGTTTGGGGTCTATGCAATATAAAAATTGTTTTGTGGAAAGGGTTGACCCCAGGGGCAAGATTTATTTTTGGTTGTCAGGAGAATTGGAAGATTCGGATAACGAATCGGATACGGATGTAAGCTGTATCAAAGGCGGTTCTATATCCATTACACCGATTAAGCATGATCTTACCGGTCATGAGACAATAAATGAAATGAAAAAGTGGAATCTAAAATAGAAAGTCTTAAAATAGAATAGAAAACTTTGGTTTAGCTGTTTCAGTTAAACCTTTTTTTATTAAGGCATATATATCTATAGTTATAAGGTTACAATTATAGATTGAATAATTTTCACATTATTTACTGTTGATTATTGATGTTTGCATAAGATTACGTTGTGTAAAGTGGCAAATATAAGAGTTTATAAAATTATGGTTATGAATGGACAGTAATGTTATAAATCCAAAATTGTTAAATATCTATAATATATGTATTGAAATAATAAAAGTATTGTTTTATACTAAAAATGAAGGTAAAATTGCAGAAATAATAATAAACAATAAAAAATGAAACTTTAATTGCATAATAGTAAAGGAGGTTTGCATGTGAGCAGTAATGAAGAGGTAACTGAAAAACTTGTAATCAACAAGAATTGGTGTAAAGGTTGTGGGATTTGTGTTAAATTTTGTCCCAAACAGGTCTTGACACTAAAAAACGAAAAAGTGGAGATAGTAGATATCGACAGATGCATTCAATGTGGGCAATGTGAATTGAGATGTCCTGACTACGCAATATATCTTAGGGGGAAAAAAAATGAAAAATAAAGAAATGTTAATGCAAGGAAACGAGGCATGCGTTGAAGGGGCTATTGTAGCCGGTATGAGATTTTTTGCTGGATATCCTATAACACCGTCAACGGAAATAGCAGAAATTTCATCTGAAAGACTACCTCAAATCGGCGGAAAGTTTATACAGATGGAAGATGAAATTGCTAGTATGGCAGCAATAATCGGAGCTTCTTTAACCGGGCAGAAAAGTATGACGGCTACTTCCGGCCCCGGGTTTTCATTAAAACAGGAAAACATCGGTTATGCGGCTATTGCTGAGGTTCCTTGTGTAGTTGTAAACGTACAAAGGGGAGGACCCAGTACCGGATTGCCGACATCACCTGCCCAGGGTGAAATAATGCAATCCAGGTGGGGTACTCACGGTGATCATCCGATAATCGTGCTTACACCTTCATCCGTAAGAGAAACTTTTGACGTTACGATAAAAGCTTTCAACCTTTCTGAAAAATACAGGGTTCCCGTCATTATACTTATGGACGAAATAATAGGTCATATGAGAGAAAAAGTAGAGCTTCCCGATATAAGCAAAATTGAAATAATAGATAGGAAGAAACCTGATGTGGACAAGGAAAAGTATTTGCCGTTTAAAGCCGGTGAAGATTTAGTACCTCCCATGGCAAACTACGGCGAGGGGTATAGATTTCATGTAACAGGTTTGGTACACGACGAAACAGGTTTTCCCAGCGTCAATCCCAAAGTAGCGGAAGGTTTAATCAGAAGGCTAAGCGCCAAAGTAGAAGAAAACAAAGATGATATAGTTGAATGGGAAGAGAAGAATACGGAAGATGCCGATATAATTATTTTATCCATTGGAAGTATAGCAAGAACCGCAAATGAAGCAATGAAGATGATGAGGGAAAAAGGATATAAAGTTGGAACATTCAGACCGATAACAGTATGGCCTTTCCCGGAAAAGAGATTGGAAGAGTTGTCTAAAAAAACAAAAACAATAATTGTTGCTGAAATGAACTTGGGTCAGATGTTATTGGAAGTAGAAAGAATTTGCAAATGCAATTCAAGAATAGAAAGCGTAAACAAAGTCAGCGGTGAAATGATTACTCCCGATGAGATAATAGCAAAAATAGAGGAGGTGCTGTAAGATGCCAAGTCAGATAGTTGATAGATTCTTCAGAACCGAAAAGTTACCGCAAATATGGTGTCCCGGTTGCGGCCACGGGATTATTACAAGAGCAATAACTGTTGCTATAGAAAAATCAGGTTTTGACAGGGATAAAATATGCGTAGTTTCAGGAATAGGTTGTTCATCCAGGGCTACCGGGTATTTGGATTTTGATACCCTGCACACTACCCATGGAAGAGCAATAGCCTTTGCTACCGGAATAAAGCATGCCAGACCCGATTTAAAAGTAATAGTAATAACAGGTGATGGGGATGCCACTGCCATAGGCGGAAACCATCTTATTCACGCCTGCCGCAGAAACATAGATATTACGGCTATAGTTTATAACAATAATATATACGGTATGACAGGCGGACAGTATTCACCTACCACACCGACACATGATAAAGGAACTACCGCGCCTTACGGTAATATAGATAAAGTATTTGATATTCCAGCTTTGGCTGCAGCAGCAGGTGCAACTTATGTTGCCAGAGCTACCGCTTACCATACAAATCTTTTGATTTCTTTGATACAGAACGGTTTAAAGAACAACGGTTTTTCCTTGATTGAGGCTATCAGTGACTGTCCTACTTATTACGGAAGGAAAAATAAAAAGGGAGATGCGGTTGCAATGCTTGAATGGCAAAAAGATAGTGCTGTAAATATTGCGGCGGCTGCAAAATTATCTCCTGAGGCTTTGAAGGGCAAATTCCTTATAGGCGAATTTAAGAATAGCCCGGAACCCGAATACACTGATGAATATAAAAAGATTATCGATAGCTTTGGAAAGGAGAAATAATAATGGGTAAGCATGAGATAAGATTGAGCGGTTCCGGAGGACAAGGTTTGCTTTTATCCGGAATAATTCTGGCCGAGGCAGCTATTTATGACGGCAAGAACGCTATTCAAACCCAATCATATGGTCCCGAAGCAAGAGGCGGCGCCAGTAAGTCCGAGGTAATAATATCGGAAGATGCAATTGACTTTCCAAAAGTGAGAGACTGCGGCATATTGCTGTCATTAACTCAAAAATCTTACGATCAATACAGCGGAGGGTTAGCTAAGTGCGGAATTTTAATTATAGACGACAGTGTTGTATACAAAGAAAGTGAATTGAAAACCTATTCCGTTCCAATAATTGATACTGCTGTAAATACAATCGGCAAGCCAATGGTTACAAATATTGTGGCTTTGGGTGCTCTGGTTGCTATAACGAATATTGTTTCCAAAGAAGCTTTGGAGCATGCGGTTTTGAACAGGGTACCAAAGGGCACCGAAGAGCTTAATAAGAAAGCTTTGTTTATGGGTTTTGAAATTGGCGAAAAGGCATTAAACAACTAATTAATTAGGCAGGTAAAACGATGAGTGTAAATATAGATTTGGTGAAAAAGATACAGATTCTTTCCCCCAGACTTAGCAAAGGCCAAAAATTAATAGCGGGTTACATCATGGATAATTACGATAAAGCAGCTTTTATGACGGCTGCTAAGCTGGGAGAAAAGGTTGGAGTAAGTGAATCGACTGTTGTAAGGTTTGCAAATGTTTTGGACTTTGAAGGATATCCTCAAATGCAAAAAGTTTTGCAGGAAATGCTTAGAACCAGACTCACTACCGTACAAAGAATTGAGCTTACTTCCGATTATGATGACGAGGAAAGCATTTTGAAAAGAGTGCTTAAAGCGGATATGGATAATATAAAAATTACTATGGGTGATGCAGATTTGAAGGCATTTGAGGACTCCGTCAACAGCATAATCGAAGCAAAACATATATATATAGTTGCTTTAAGGAGTTCCAGAACCCTGGCAGATTTTTTAGGCTTTTATCTTAATCTTATCCGGGGTAATGTTCATACCGTCACCCATTCGATATCGGATATATTTGAGTCACTTTTCAGGGTTGGTAAGGATGATTTGGTAATCGGTATAGGGTTCCCCAGGTATTCTTCCAAAACCATTGAAGCGTTGGATTATGCTAAATCTCAAGGGGCAAAAGTATTAGCGATAACAGACAGTTTATTATCACCATTAGCTGCTTATTCTGATTATACCTTGATTGCAAAAAGCAATATGGAGGCCTTCGTTGATTCTTTGGTCGCTCCTTTAAGTCTTCTGAATGCACTAATCGTCGGAGTCGGAATAAAGGAAAAATCAAGGCTTTCAGATTCTTTTGCTAAGCTGGAGGAAATATGGGACAAATATAAAATATATTCATATAAAGAAAAAAACTGATATTAGACAAAGAGTGGTAAAAAGAATTAAATAACATACAATTATAGAAGGATTTTGGCCAACTTTATAGAATGTTTTAATTATGTAACTATAATGAAATTTAAAGCGTCATGCACGTTTTAAATAGAATATGTATAGGAGGTCTTTTAAAAATGGCAGGTAAAGATAACTTAAACCCATTATTAAATGCTCAAAAACAGGTTAAAGAAGCTTGCGATAAATTGGGCATGGAACCTGTAGTTTATGAGATTTTGAAACAACCTTTACGAGTTTTAGAGGTAGCTATTCCCGTTAAAATGGATGATGGTTCTTTAAAGGTTTTTACAGGATACAGGGCTATGCATAATGATGCCGTAGGACCGGGTAAAGGCGGAATAAGGTTCCATCCGGGTGTAAACCGTGAAGAAGTAATGGCATTATCAATTTGGATGACATTTAAATGTTGTGTAACCGGCATTCCTTATGGCGGTGGTAAAGGCGGAGTTATAGTTGATCCCCTTAAACTATCACAGGGAGAATTGGAAAGATTATCCCGAGGTTACATAGATGCCGTATACAAACTGATTGGTGATCAGATAGATATTCCTGCTCCTGATGTAGGAACAAATGCACAGGTAATGGCTTGGATGGTAGATGAGTATTGCAAGGTTACCGGTAAAAATACTCTCGGTGTTATTACCGGAAAACCTGTTGATTTCGGAGGCTCTAAGGGAAGAACAGCCGCTACCGGTTTTGGAGTTGCGGTAACCGCAAGAGAAGCAGCAAAGAAGATAGGGATAGACTTTAACGGAGCAAGTATTGCCCTGCAGGGATATGGAAATGTAGGAAGCCATACAGCCATGAATTTAGCAAAACTCGGCGGAAAGATTGTAGCTGTTTGTGAATGGAACGGAACCATTTATAATGAAGACGGTATAGACGTATATGCATGTGCAGAGTATATGAAAAAGAACAGAACTCTTATTGGATTCCCCGGCGCAAAAGAGATTACAAAAGAAGAATTCTTTGCGTTGCCGGTAGATATTTTGGTTCCCGCAGCTTTGGAAAATGAAATAACCGGAGATGTGGCCAAAACTATCAACGCTAAATTAGTTTGCGAAGCAGCAAACGGACCCACTACTCCTGACGGAGATGAAGTTATAAACGAAAGAGGAATTCTGTTAACCCCGGATATTTTGACAAATGCAGGCGGAGTTACAGTATCATATTTTGAGTGGGTACAGAATCTATATGGTTATTATTGGTCAGAAAAGGAAGTTGAGGAAAAAGAAGAAATTGCTATGGTTGATGCCTTTAACGCAATCTATGCTATAAAAGAAGAATACAATGTTCCGATGAGAACAGCTGCTTATATGTATTCCATTAAAAAGGTTGCAACCGCAATGAAACTAAGAGGTTGGTATTAGTTTAAAAAAACCTGTTCGAAAGAACAGGTTTTTTTAATGTCCGCTGTACTTTGGTGAATATTGGTTCAGCAATTAGCTTTATAGAAGCCTTATCCGCCACTAAAGAATATTAAATTATAAATATATTCATTTATGCTATAATATTATCAATATTATTGATAAAATATATGTCAAGCGTATTTATACAAAGAATTTATGAAAAAGGATAGGGGCTATTTAATTGCATTATGATGTAGTCGTAATTGGTGGCGGTGCAGCGGGAATGATAGCTGCGGGTGCTGCGGGGAGTTTAAATAAAAGTGTTCTTTTGCTTGAGAAAAACGAAAAGCTTGGGAAAAAATTATATATAACCGGCAAGGGTCGATGTAATTTTACCAATATGGCATCGCCGGAGGATTTTCTAAAGAAGGTACCGAGAAACCATAAATTTTTATATGGTGCATTAAACAGTTTTTCAAGTGATGATATTGTTTCACTTTTAAATACCCTCGGTTTAAAAACAAAGGTCGAACGTGGCGGAAGGGTATATCCGTCTTCCGATAAATCCAGCGATGTTATTAAATATTTGGAAAAGTATATGCGGATTAACAATGTAGAGATAAGGCTTAACACTAAGGTAGCGGGGGTTATCTGTTTTGACGATGCCGTTACCGGTATAAAACTTGATGATGATAAGGTTATAAGCACGAAATCTGTTATTGTGGCAACCGGAGGCTTATCCTATCCTTCAACCGGGTCTGACGGTGACGGATATAGATTTGCTCAGGTTTTAGGGCACAAGATTGTTGAATTAACCCCTTCTCTGATTCCTTTGGAAGTAAAAGAAGAATATATAAAGGAATTACAGGGATTATCTTTAAAAAATGTTACAGTCAGTTTAATATCCGGCGGAAAAGTGTTATACAATGATTTCGGTGAAATGCTGTTTACTCACTTCGGGTTATCAGGTCCTTTAATATTGAGTGCAAGCCATTATGCCGTAGAAGCTTTAAGAAAAGGCATAAAAATAAATGCAGCAATCGATTTAAAACCTTATATGACCTGTGAAGAGTTGGATAAAAGGTTGCTTAAAGAATTTGATACGTTTATGAATAAACAGTTTAAAAATTCACTTGATAATCTTTTACCGCAAAAGATAATACCGGTTATAATCAAGCTTTCGGGGATATCTGAGACAAAACCCGTTAACCAGATATCAAAATATGAAAGAAAAGAACTGTGTAATGTTATAAAGAATCTTACCTTTGAAATAACTTCACCCCGGCCTATTGCCGAGGCGATTGTTACTGCCGGAGGAATAGCTGTTAATGAAATAAATCCTAAAACTATGGAATCAAAGTTAATTAAAGGATTGTTTTTTGCAGGTGAGGTTATTGATGTACATGGTTTTACCGGAGGTTATAATTTGCAGATTGCTTTTTCTACCGGTTATGCCGCAGGCTATAATGCATGATTAAATATGGTAATTATTGAGCAATATAATACAAATAGTTGTTTAAAGGAGTATTATATGAGTTCAAGAATAGATGAAAGATACCGTTTATATATAGCTAAGTGGGATAGGATAGGGGCTAAGCTGAAAAAATCGTTAATATTTTTATTTGCGTTGACCATTTTTGCACAATTGCTAAAATTTTCAGCCATAGAAGGTTTGCCCCCTAATTCTACACTCAGATTAGAAGGTAAAGCAATTATTGATAATTTGGGTTTTACCGAGGGGACGGTTACTCTTAAAGCGGATAGGATTAACGTAAATCAATCTTTAAAAGTTTTAATAAACGGTGTTGAAAAATATAATTTTAATAAGCAAACAATTACTTTCAAGGTAAATGAAGCTGATATTATAGAGATTAACGGTATAGAATGTTCAGATAAAATTAATATAACAGTAAATAACGTAAGCGATAATATAAGCATTCCAAATGTGGGATTGAATTATCAAATCAATAGAAATTTGGTATACCTGTTCCGGGTTAAGATGCAATTTATGTGAGGAAAGGTAATTTACTATATATAGAAACGGGTATTATGCATTAGGGGGTTATAAAAATGAATACAATTGCCATTGACGGACCTGCCGGAGCAGGCAAAAGTACCGCGGCTAAAAGAATAGCCAAGGCCTTATCATATTTTTATATAGATTCCGGGGCTTTATTTAGGGCTGTAACTTTTAAAGCCATTGAATCCGGCATTAAAATGGATGATATAGAAAGTATAATTGCTATAGCACAGAATTCGGAAATTGACTTTTTTGACGAAAAAGTATTTTTAGACGGCAGGGATGTAAATGTAGAAATAAGAAGTAATACTGTAAACACAAATGTTTCCTATGTTGCAAAAATCCCTGAAGTTAGGGATGTTGTTGCTGATATTCAAAGGGATATTGCAAAAAAGAGAAATGTAGTTGCCGATGGAAGGGATATTGGAACAACGATTTTCCCCGATGCACGGTTTAAATTTTTTATGATAGCATCCGTTGAAGAAAGAGCAAGGAGAAGGCTGTTGGAATTAAATGCAGCAGGCGAAGAATATGAATTAAATGAAATGATAAGGCAAATAACGATAAGGGATGAAATAGACAGTAACAGAGAGGTTTCACCTTTAAAAAAAGCAGAGGATGCAATCGTCATAGACACTGACGGAAAGAATATAGAGCAGGTAGTTAATGAAATGTTGGAATATATAAATAATTATCCGGCAGAGTAAGCTTGTAAAGTTATGGGGTTAAAATGTAAGGGGGCTATAATATATGTTGTATGAAATTATAAAATCGATTTTAAAGCCTTTTTTGCTTGTTTTTTATAATGTTAAGGTTGTAGGTGCAGAGAATTTGCCGAAAGAGGATGGATTTATAGTATGCGGTAATCATATAAGGGCTATAGATCCAGTACTTTTAGCCATTGCGTTGCCCAGACGGATACACTTTATGGCTAAGGTCGAATTGTTTAGGAATAGAATTTTCGGTGCATTGCTAATCAAGGTGGGGGCTTACCCGATAAGAAGGGGAGAGGCCGATTTAAAAAGTATAAAGACTTCTTTGAGGCTTTTAAATAATAATAAGAATATAGGAATCTTTCCCGAGGGTACCAGGAACAAAACCGATGAATTGAAAGCGGAACCGGGAATAGCTATGTTGGCGGTAAGAGCGAAAAAAGATATATTACCTGTATCAATAAAGTCCAGCTATAAGTTTCTTAAAAGAACTGATATCGTTATCGGCGAGGTTATCAGTTTAGAGGAATTCTATGAAAAAAAGCTTAAAAATAATGATTATTTAGATATAAGCCTGGATATAATGATGAAGATAAGGGCGTTGTAGGTGAATATGTGATGGAGATAATTGTTGAAAAAAATTCCGGATTTTGTTTCGGTGTGAAAAATGCTGTTGAGAGAACTGAAAAAGAATTGCAGGAAAGCAAGGATAAAAACATATATACCTACGGTACTTTGATTCATAACCGACAGGTTATCGGCAAGCTGCTGGAAGCAGGATTACATGAAATTCACGACATAGATTTTCTGAACGAATTAAATAGTAAAGATACTAAAGTGATAATAAGGTCACACGGTATTACTCAGGATATTTTAAGCGGTATTAAAGAAAAAGGAATAGAGTATATAGATTGCACATGCCCTTTTGTATCGAAGATTCATAAAATAGTAAGCGACTATTATAAAGAAGGATATAAAGTTTTTATAGCGGGAAATAAAAATCATCCGGAGGTAATTGGAATTAACGGATGGTGTAATAACGAGGCAGTTATCATAGAGGATGAAATAACAGTAGACAATCTTCCCCTGTATGATAAAATATGTTTAGTTGCGCAAACTACAATAACTGCTAACCTTTGGAATGACATTGCAAAAAAAGTAAAAGATAAATATAAAAATGTGAAGATATTCAATACTAGATGCAATGCAACGGAAAACAGGCAAAACGCCGCAAGTGAGTTGGCAAAAAAAGTTGACGTTATGATTGTTATCGGAGGCAAAAACAGTTCAAATACCGGAAAGCTATTTGAAATATCTAAAAAAGAATGTAATAATACTTATCATATAGAGACATCCGATGAATTAACGTGGGAAATGTTTAGAAGTGCTGAAAAGGTCGGAATAACAGCAGGGGCTTCAACACCTGATTGGATATTAAAGGAGGTAATATTAAAAATGCAAGACCTTAACAATGAAAACACGAACGATAACGCTGTAGAAAATGAAAATATTGTTGAAAACGAAAATATTGTTGAAAATGAAAGCGTTTTCGAAAGCGTGAACGAAAATATGAATGAAAACGAAAGCGAAGACATAATTGAAAACGAAAGCACAGACGAGAGTGAAAACGAAAGTATAGACATAATTGAAAGCGAAAGTACAGATGAAATTGAAAACGAAAGTATAGAAGAAATTGAAAATGAAAACCCGGACGAAAACCTCATGGAAGAATACGAAAAGAACTTAAGAAGCTTAAGTGAAGGGGATACAGTTACTGGAACTGTCCTATCTTTGAATGATGAAGAAGTTATTGTAAATGTCAAGTATAAGGCAGATGGAATAATAAGAAAAGAAGATTTATCCTCAAATGCTGATATAAAACCTTCCGAATTAGTTGAAGTCGGAGATGAGATAGAGGTTAAGGTTGTTAAAATCAATGACGGAGAAGGCAATGTTGTTTTATCCAAGAGATTAGTTGAATTGGATAAAAACATTATAAAACTTGAATCTGTTTATGCAAATAATCTATCGATTAAAGGTACTGTAAAGGAAATAGTAAAAGGCGGAGCAATTGTTGAGCTTATAGGAGTTAAAACTTTTATGCCGGCATCATTATTTGATTTGTATTATGTGAGTGATTTGGAATCATTTAAGGGTAAAGAAATACAGGTTAAGATAATTGAATTTATTAAAGAGAATAAAAAGATAATTATTTCAAGAAAAGCACATCTGGTTGAAGAAAAAAGAAGACTGCAAGAAGAGTTTTGGAATAGTGTTGAAGAGGGAAAAAGGATTACCGGTGAGGTTAAGAGATTAACGGATTTTGGTGCCTTTGTAGATATCGGTGGTTTGGACGGTTTAATTCATATATCCGAGTTGTCCTGGATAAGAATCAACCATCCTTCAGAGGTATTGCAACCGGGTGATAAAGTCGAGGTTGTGGTTTTATCATTTGATAAGGAAAAGAATAAGGTATCCTTAGGCTTGAAACAAACGATGCCGGAACCTTGGGAAGCCATAGAAGGCAAGTACAACGTAGGCGATATTATTGAAGTTAAAATTGTTCGGTTTGCTAATTTTGGTGCCTTTGCCGAATTGGAACCGGGCGTAGACGGGCTAATCCATATTTCTCAAATTTCAGAAGAAAGGATAGCAAAGCCGTCTCAGGTTTTGGAGGTTAATGAAATAGTTAAAGTCAAAATTATTGATACAAATATACCGGAAAAGAAAATCAGCTTAAGTATTATTGAGGCTAAAGAGGAATAAACAATGGTATGAAACGAAATCCACATTATAGATAAAAGATATAATTGTGGATTTTTTTATTATAATGTCGGAAATTATAAGAAAATTTAAATAACATATTAAAAATAGAAGGATTTTAAAGATTTGTTGAGAATATATACTTTGGTCTCTACTATACAGTTTATATATATGCATAATTGATAAATAATGACAGGAGGTTAGGGAATGAGAATTGAGAACCATCCGATTTTGACTTTTGAAAAAGGCAGAAAAGTAAAATTCACTTACAATGGAAAAGAAATGGAGGGATATGAGGGAGAACCTATAGCAGCAGCCCTTCACGCCCAGGGTATCAAAGTGTTAGGGTACAGTCACCATCGCAACAGACCCCGGGGTTTTTATTGTGCAATCGGAAACTGTTCATCCTGTTTGATGGTTGTAAACGGAAAGCCCAATGTTAGGACATGCATTGAAAAACTGACAGAAGGTGCTGTTGTAGAAACTCAAAAAGGGAAAGGTGATATAAGATGATTAAAACTGATATTGCTGTCATAGGAGGAGGTCCCGCAGGAATTTGCGCTGCTATTAATGCTGCAGCATCCGGTGCGGAAGTTCTATTGTTAGATCGCGACAGCCATTTAGGGGGACAACTTATTAAGCAAACCCATATGTTCTTCGGTTCACAAAAGCAACATGCATCGGTAAGAGGTATTGACATCCCGGCTATACTTAAAAAAGAAATGGAACAATACGGCGACAAAATAAAAATAATGCTGGATGCGACGGTTATTGGTTTTTATGAAGACGGTGTCCTCACCGTTGAAAAGGAAGACGAATATATAAAAATAAAGCCCCGTGCAATAGTTTTTGCCACAGGAGCTTCTGAAAAGTTTCCCGCTTTCCCCAATAATGATCTTCCGGGTATATACGGAGCCGGTGCGGTACAGACACTGATGAACGTATACGGAGTATCTCCTGGAGAAAGCGTTTTTATGGCCGGTGCCGGAAACATCGGTCTTATAGTAAGTTATCAATTGATTCAGGCAGGAGTTAAGGTTAAAGGCGTAATATGCAGAAGTCCAAAATACGGCGGATATGCAGTCCATGCCGCTAAGTTGAGAAGAATGGGTGTACCCATTATGCCTCAGCATAAAGTTATATACGCCCATGGTACAGATAAATTAGAAAGAATTACTCTAATTAAGCTTGATGATAATAAAAAAGAAATTCCCGGTACAGAGTTTGATATAGAAACCGACGTGCTTTGTATTTCTACAGGATTGACACCTTTAGGAGAGCTTTTATGGCAACACGGTTGTGAGATGAAATATGTGAGAGAGCTTAGCGGGCATGTACCTGTTAGAAACGAAGAAATGGAGACAACCATCCCCGGTATATTTGTTGCCGGTGATGTAGCAGGTATTGAAGAAGCAAGCAGTGCCATGGTAGAGGGCAGGCTTGCAGGATTATGCTGCGCCAAAACGATAGGCTTTGAGCACTCAGATTTCAATGCTCTTAAAGAAGATTATTTGGAACAACTTCACGATTTAAGGTCAGGCCCCGAAGGCGATC
>CAYXAT010000014.1:0-24512 GCA_964462065.1 uncultured Clostridiaceae bacterium
ACACATAATCCATTATACAGTACATGTCAGTAAGGTGTCAATAATAGGTTTAAACATATACATTAGCCCGGAGGCCATTGTAAAAGCCTTCCCCCAAGTATATGAAAATGTAAATGTGGTACTGTCTGTCCCCCGTCATTTCCTACATTATTGACAATCCTAAAGCCTTTTTCATCAATGTCCATTTCTTTTGCAATCTTTACGATAATCTTCATAATATGCTGTAATAAAGAATAATCATCACCCTGTAAATCCATTACAGATGCTATATGTTTTTTAGGAATAACAAGAAAATGAACGGGTGCTGCGGGGTTTATATCATTAAATGCCAAAACTTTATCATCTTCATAAACTTTGTCGCAGGGGATTTCCCCTTTTATTATCTTGCAAAATATACAATTATCCATTTGCTCACCTCCCTAATAGGCAGTTAAATCTATTTTATTATTCAACAATAATACCAAAAAACCCTCTAAATGACTTCATCCATTATCAATTTTCCTATTGCATGCTCATTTTTAACATCTTTTAGAACAACGTTCAGGATTCTACCATTGATTTCCTGTGAGGATTCTGCTATAACTCTTATATAATTATGCGTTAAGCCTTCATAAAATCCTTTTTGTTCTTTTAATTCCTGTTCAAATAACACATTAAATTCCTTACCAAGAAACCGACGAATAAACTCTCTTTCTTTACTTTTCGCTAATGTTATAAGTTTAGTACTTCTTTCTTCTTTTATTTTGCTGCTTACTTGATTTTTGTATATTGCCGCAGGTGTTCCTTTTCTTGGAGAGTATTTAAATATATGCATTGCACTGAATGCAATTTCATCAACAAAATCCAATGTTTTTTGAAATTCTTCATCCGTTTCTCCGGGAAAACCGACAATAACATCTGTTGTAATTGCAACCTCACTAAATATTTTTCTTAAATTGTTTACAACTTCCCTGTATTCATCGGTCGTATACTTTCTATTCATTCTTTTTAGGGTTTCATCACAACCGCTTTGCATTGATAAATGAAAGTGTTGGCAAATCTTTTTGAGCTTTGATAACCTTTGAATAAAGTTATCGTCTAAAGTTTTCGGTTCTACCGAGCTCATCCTTATTCTCTCGATACCATTGATTTCATGTATTTTTTCTATCATATCAATTAAGCTTATGTTGTTTAAATCTTTGCCATAGGAACCTATATGAATGCCTGTCAGCACGATTTCGGCAAATCCGCTTTGTGCTAATCTTTTCACTTCTTCCAGAATGCTTTCCGCATTTCTGCTTCTAACATGACCCCTGGCATAAGGAATAATGCAATATGAACAATACTGATCACAGCCTTCTTGTATTTTTATAAAGGCTCTTGTTCTGTTCTTGTATTGACTTATATCCATTTCTTCAAATTTGTCAATTTGCATTATATCCGTTACTGCATTTGTTTTATCACTTTTTTCGATTGCATCTTCAACCAGCTCAACAATTTTTGACCTGTTATCGGTTCCTAAGACCAATTGAACCCCATCTATTTCTAAAACTTCTTGGGGTGCAATTTGTGAATAACATCCTACAACAGCTATAAATGCGTTTTTATTATAATCCAAAGCTCTTCTTATAATTTGCCGAGATTTTCTGTCTCCCATATTTGTGACCGTACAAGTATTTATTATATAGATATCGGCATAGCCGTCATAGCTTACAATTTCATATCCTTTTTTATCGAAAGCTTCTATCATTGCTTCCGTCTCGTACTGATTAACTTTACAACCTAATGTGTAAAAAGCGACCTTACCCAATTTATTTCCTCCATTATTATTAGAATGTCTGCTATATTTGATCAAACTCATATAGAATTATGCTTAATACAGTAAATGCAACAGTTTCTGTTCTAAGTATTCTGTCACCTAATGTAATTATATCGGCTTTAGTTTTTAAAGCCAATTGAATCTCTTTAGTATCAAAGCCGCCTTCCGGTCCTATAAATATACCAATGCTAACGGGCTTTTCCCTTTTGAGCACTTGTTTTATCACTTTGCGCTTTTCCAACTCGTAAGGCAATAAAACTAATTCTTTTGATGAGGCATCCGCCAAGGCATTTTCAAAAGACATAGGCTTATGAATCACAGGTATCTTTCCTCGGCCGCTTTGCTTGGCAGCTTCCTCTGCAATTTTCTGCCACCTCTCTATTTTTTTGATTTCTTCTTTCTTAGAATCAAATTTGACTACTGTTCTTTCGGTTAATACAGGTACTATTTTACTCGCTCCCAATTCCGTACATTTTTGAATAATAAGCTCCATTTTAGCGGCTTTCGGTATTCCCTGATATATTACAATCTCAATTTCAATTTCTCCTGAAGACTCTTCTTCGCTTATAATTTTTGTTCTTATTTGTTTCTTTTCAACACTTCTAATAGAAACCAAATAGTCCTTTCCTTCACCATCGCAAAGTATAATCTTATCACCTGTTGCAAGCCTCAGAACATTAGATATATGCTTGACGTCTTCACCTATGACGGCAGCTTCGTTTTCTATTATATTTTCCTTTTTTATGAAAAATCTATACATATTCCTACCTCTTTGCAACTATTGCACACCATTCTCCTTTTTCTAAAACCTCTATAATTCTAAAATCATTCCTATTCAAACTATCTATTACATCATCTTTTCTGTCAATTATTATACCGGATGATATAAAGAGCCCGCCCGGGTTTAATAATATGAATGCCTGATCGGCTAAGGTTATTATTGCATCGGCAATAATATTGGCTATTATTAAATCCGACTTTTCTTTTATTGTATCAAGAAGATTACCTTTTATCACTGCTATAGAGCTTTTCGCATTATTTAAATTCACATTTTCCCTTGCAACTTTGCATGCGTTCTCATCAATATCTATGCAGAACACACTGTCGGCGCCTAATTTAGCGGCGGCTATTCCCAATATACCGGAACCGCATCCTACATCAACAACTTTATCCTCCGGTTTTACATATCTCTCTATCAATTCAAGGCATAAATAAGTAGTCTCGTGATCCCCGGTCCCAAAAGCCATACCGGGATCTATTTCAATAATTAAGTCATTAGAATCTCCGCAATACTTTTCCCAAGTTGGTTTTATTACAATTCTATGACCTACTCTAAAGGGCTTAAAATACTTCTTCCAGGAATTAGCCCAGTCTTCTTCATCAATTTGACTTACAACAAGCTGTCCTTTCCCTATATTCAATCCGTAATTAACTAGTTCTGCTATACTTTCTTCTAACTTATCCACATAATCTCTGAAGTATCCCTTTACCTTTACATCAGTACCCAAAGCTGAAGTCAGGGACGGATCTGCGTAATCCCAACTGCATTTATCCTTATTCAAAGCGAAAAAATCATTGGGGTCCTCAATTGCTATTCCCAATGCCCCTTTTTCCTCCAATAGATATGCAACGGCATCACTGGCTTCGGTAGTTGTCAATACAGTATATTCTAAATATTTCATAATTCTATTCTCCCATATAAATCCATGTGAACATATATCACATTATATATAACTATTTCCACAAATACAATAATAATTACCGCCCGTCAATAGTATAGTCAAGTGTTATGTAAACAAAAAAGCAGCGAATCGCTGCTTTTTATTTACCTAATGCATCCTTCACTTTTCCGAAAAAAGACTTTTCTGTTTCACCGTAACTATCCCCAACCATATCGGCATAATTTTTCAACGCTTCCTTTTGTTTATCCGTAAGCTTTTTCGGAGTTTGGATGTTTACGGAAAAATATAAATCCCCTTTGTGCCTGCTTTTTAAACTTTGTATCCCCTTACCACGTATCTTAAAAGTTGAGCCGGTTTCGGTTCCTTCTCCTATATTGTATGTGGTATTCCCTTCAAGTGTAGGCACATTAATGATTCCGCCCAAGGTTGCAGTGACGAAGCTTATAGGTACTTCACAATATAAATCTATGCCGTCTCTTTTAAATGTTTTATGGGGCTTAACTCTTATATAAATATATAAATCCCCGTTAGAACCTCCCCTAAGGCCCGGTTCTCCTTCTCCCCTAAGTGTAAGGACAGAGCCGGTGTCTACTCCGGCAGGTATTTCAACAGTAATTTTTCTATTCTTCCTAACAGTTCCCCTGCCTCCGCAAGTAGGGCAAGGATTTTTTATAATGGTACCTTCTCCCCGGCAATCATCACATACTCTTACATTAACAATCCTGCCAAAAGCACTGCTTTGTGTATACCTAACCTCTCCGGTACCGCCGCATTTTTTACAGGTTTCAACACCGCCACCCGACTTTGCACCGGTCCCTTTGCAATCGTCACATGTTTCATTTCTGTTTATTCTAATGTCTTTTTTAACACCAAAAGCGGCTTCCTCAAAGCTGATATCTGCATCATATCTTATATCATTTCCGCGTTGCGGCCCTGTGTTTCTTGCCCTTCTTGATGTAGAAAACCCAAAACCGCCTTCACCGCCGAAGAATGTTTCAAATATATCGCCAAAACCTCCGAAGTTTCCCGAAAAGTCCCCAAACCCGCCGCCGCCTCCAAAACCGTTAGGATCAAATGCGGAATGCCCAAATTGGTCATACTTAGCCCTTTTTTCTTTATCGCCTATAACTTCATATGCTTCGTTTACTTCTTTAAATTTACTTTCCGCTTCTTTATCACCGGAGTTCATATCCGGATGATACTTTTTGGCTAACTTTCTAAAGGCTTTTTTAATTTCTTCCTCAGACGAGGTTTTTTCCACTCCGAGAACTTCGTAATAATCTTTTTTTGCTGCCATTCCTTCACCCCAAAACTTATGACCTATTTATCTTCGTCTACTTTATAATCAGCATTTATTGTGCCGTCATCATTTTGATTCCCTGCGAAATCCTGACCTTCAGGAGAGGGCTGACCACCGGTCGCTTGATATACCTTTGATGAAATATCATAAAATACTTTTGTAAGCTCTTCAGTTGCGGACTTTATCTTTTCGTTATCAGTTCCTTTTAAGACTTCCTTCAGATTGTTCAGTTCTCCTTCAATCTTCATTTTATCTTCTGAGCTTAGTTTGTCCCCCAGTTCCTGCATGGATTTTTCAGTTTGGTATACTAAACTGTCCGCCTGATTCCTAACTTCAACTTCTTCTTTTTTCTTTTTATCTTCCTGTTCAAATTTTTCCGCTTCTTTTACAGCTTTATCAATATCATCCTTTGATAAATTAGAGCTTGCAGTTATGGTTATATTCTGTTCATTTCCCGTTCCCAAATCTTTTGCGGAAACTTGTACAATGCCGTTGGCATCAATATCGAAAGTAACTTCTATCTGCGGAACGCCTCTTGGTGCGGGAGGTATATTGGTAAGTTGAAATCTGCCTAAAGTTTTATTATAAGTCGCCATCTCCCTCTCGCCTTGCAGTACATGAATTTCTACGCTGGTTTGCCCATCGGCAGCCGTAGAAAAAATCTGACTCTTCTTAGTAGGAATAGTTGTGTTTCTGTCAATAAGTTTGGTAAATACCCCGCCTAATGTTTCAATACCGAGAGTTAATGGGGTTACATCCAAAAGTAAGACATCTTTAACTTCCCCACCTAATACTCCGGCTTGATAAGCAGCTCCAAGGGCAACACATTCATCGGGATTAATACCCTTAAAGGGTTCTTTACCAATTAATTTTTTGACTGCTTCCTGAACCGCCGGTATCCTGGTGGAACCTCCTACCAAAATTATTTTATCAATTTGATTTGCCGATAATCCGGTATCCGCCAAGGCCTTTTTAGCAGGTCCCATTGTAGCCTCTACTAAATCATGTGTCAGCTCATCAAATTTTGATCTTGTTATAGTTATATCCAAATGCTTTGGGCCTGTCGCATCGGCAGTTATAAATGGCAAATTAATATTTGTTTGAAGAACACTGGATAACTCTATCTTCGCCTTTTCCGATGCTTCTTTCAACCTCTGTATTGCCATCTTATCGTTGCTTAAATCAATGCCCTGATCCTTTTTAAATTCTTGTACTAAGTATTGCATGACTCTATTGTCAAAGTCATCTCCGCCCAGTCTATTATTACCGCTTGTTGCCAAAACCTCAACCACGTCATCCCCCAATTCAAGGATTGAGACGTCAAAAGTTCCGCCACCCAGGTCAAACACTAAAATATTGTGGTTCTCATCCTTATCCAGACCATAAGATAAAGCCGCTGCCGTAGGTTCGTTAATTATTCTAAGTACTTCAAGCCCCGCAATTTTTCCCGCGTCCTTTGTTGCTTGTCTTTGACTGTCACTAAAATAAGCAGGTACAGTTATAACAGCTTGAGTGACTTGCTCTCCCAAATAAGCTTCCGCATCCTGTTTAAGCTTGGATAGAATAATTGCGGAAATCTCCGGGGGCGTATAAGCCTTATCATCTATCTTTACTTTAAAATTTGTTCCCATTTCTCTTTTAATCGATAATACAGTCCTGTCGGGGTTTGTTATGGCTTGCCTTTTTGCTATTTGTCCAACAAGTCTTTCTCCGTTTTTTGAAAAACCTACAATAGACGGTGTCGTCCTGTTGCCTTCCGCATTCGGTATTATAACAGGCTCCCCGCCTTCCATAACAGCCACACAAGAATTTGTAGTTCCTAAGTCAATACCTATTACTTTTGCCATATAATTTTTCCTCCTCATATTAAAAACTTTTAATTTTTAACTGCAACTTTCACCATACAAGGTCTTATAACTTTTGAGTTTAACATATATCCTTTTTGAAAAATTTCCTTTATAACATTATCATCATCATCGGCTTCCTCCTGCATAACCGCATGATGATAATTCGGATCGAAAACACAGTTCTTTGCATCAATTTCCTTAAGTCCGTTTTTATTTAGTATTTCTAAAAAATTATTATATACCATTTCAAGTCCTTCAATATATCTTGCATCCAAATCACCGGCCTTGAAAGAATCCAATGCCCTGTCAAAGTTATCAATAACCGATAGCAGTTGCGACATTAATTCCTCTAAGGAAAACAAGTAAATTTCTTCTCTTTCTTTCACTACTCTCTTGCGAAAATTTTCAAAATCCGCCTGTAGCCTAAGAAATCTTTCTCCGCTTTCCTTCAATTTCAATTCATATTCAGATTTTTCATCTACCTGATTATAAGCACTGCTCTCTTCATTTACATCGGCATTTCCTTCAACTTCTAAATCTAAATCACTTTTTTGACTTACGCTGTTTTTGTCTACACCTTTTAAGTTATCATCAGATTTCACTTCTTTTTTCAATACAATCCCACCTATCAATTATCGTATTTCATTTGTGTAATATATTCTAAACAAAATTATGTTTTAAGAAGCTTAGATAAAATTTCATTCAAGTTCTGTGTCAAACAATCCACAACGGAAATGACTTTAGTATATTCCATTCTAGTGGGACCAACCACTCCTATAGAGCCTATAGTTTTACCGTTCAGGCTGTAAGTGGCAGTAATTAAACTGCAATTCTTTAATTGGGTAACCTTATTCTCTTTACCGATAGTAACAGATAAATCCTTAGATGATTCGTCAAGAACTTTAAAGAGTATATCATGTTCTTCCAACACATTTAAAAAATCTCTTGCTTTTTGAACATCACTGTATTCGGGTAAATCCAAAAGATTAGCCGCTCCGTCATGGTAGACCTCAATCTTATCCGAGTACTTGAGTGCTTGAAACAATTCGGGCAAAACCTTAAGCAAGACCTCATTGTAACCGTTAATCTCACTGCTTAAAGCTGAAATATCCAAATTATTTAATTCATCCAATGACAAACCTGTAAGCTTTTCGTTAAGAATATTTGATATTTTCCCTAATGTATAAGTATCTATATTTTCTTCCATTCTTATTACACTGTTTTTAACAATGCCTGCATCAGTTACAATTACCGTAAGGACATTAACGCTGTCAATGCCAATCAATTGGATATGCTTTAAGCTTGTTTTCGAGAACTGCGGTGCCATAGCAATCGATGTATATCTGGTAATATTTGAAAGCAATTTTGATGCATACTTTATCAAATCATCGATTTCTCCCAGTGCCTCCACAAATTCTTGTTTTATATACTCAATTTTCTTTGCATTTATCAAACTTTGGTTCATTATTGAATCTACGTATAATCGATATCCCTTATCCGATGGAATTCTGCCAGCGGATGTATAGGGTTGTTCAATGTATCCCAATTCTTCTAAATCTGCCATTTCATTTCTAATTGTAGCAGAGCTGACACTTGTTAAATATTTCTTTGAAATAGTTCGGGAACCAACAGGTTCTGCCGTATTAATATAATCCTCGATTATTGCCTGCAGTATCAATCTCTTTCTATTGTTAAGAGACATAGGTAACACCACCTTTGTTAGCACTCACACTCATCGAGTGCTAATTCTGTTATTATAATAACATTGCTTTATTTTTTTGTCTATAGTTTTACCAATCTTTTTTCAAAAATTAGAAAATTTTATAAAAACATAGTTGGATATATCTCTTCCTTTATCTGTTAATGCAATATTTTCTCCATTTTTTATAAGTAACTTTTCTTCTAACAATTCATCTATAGTTTCTTTATATAAAAACATAAAGTCTTTTTTGTATTTCTTATTGAATTTTGCAATATTTAGACCTTCATTCAGCCTCAGATTTAAAAATATAGTTTCCCAAATATCTTCATCCTTACTGATATCTTCAAAGCCATCAATACAAGTTTCATTATTTTTTACATTTTTTATATACTCATTAATACCTTTTGTATTCCAAAACCTTCTTAATTTTATTTTACTGTGGCTACCCGCTCCTACACCTAAATACTCCTCATTCTTCCAATATATCAAATTATGAAGACATTCATGTCCATCTTTAGCAAAGTTGGATATTTCGTATTGTTTATACCCATTTCGGGATAAGGTATTTATGGCTAAATGATACATTTCCCTATCCGTATCTTCATCCGGCAGTGTTAGTTTGCCCGTCTTTATTAATGAATGAATAGGAGTCGTTTCTTCTATTATCAGGCTATAACATGAAATATGCTCCGGCTTGAGATTGCACACCCTTTCAATAGTTTCATGCCACATATCAAAAGTTTGCCCCGGTAAAGAGAACATTAAATCGATATTTATATTTTTAAATCCTTGATTTCTTGCCAAAGCATAACTGTTTATAAAATCCTCATAATTGTGTATGCGGCCAATTGATTTCAATAAGTTGTTTTGTATAGCCTGCAATCCGATACTTAATCTGTTGATTCCCATTTCATAATATTCTTTTATTGATTCTTCGCTCATACTTTCCGGATTGCATTCTATAGTTATTTCCCCATCTTTTTTTATATGCGGCCTTATTAACTCCATGATTCTTTTTATATTTTGCCACTTAATAAAGGTGGGGGTTCCCCCACCGATAAAAACAGTTTTAAATATAAAATTTCCTTCATTTATATAATTATTTAATTCCTTACACAGTGCCTCGATATAATTATTTTCATCGTGGCTTTCATAAGAATTAAAATCACAATAAAGGCATTTCTTTTTACAAAAAGGAATATGAACGTATAGGCCTATCTCCTTCATTTTATCACCTAATCATTCAACTTTAATACAGACATGAAAGCTTCCTGGGGAAGTTCGACGCTACCTATTTGCCTCATTCTCTTTTTGCCTTCTTTTTGTTTCTCCAACAACTTCTTCTTTCTCGTTATGTCTCCGCCGTAGCATTTTGCCAATACATCTTTTCTTAAAGCTCTCACTGTTTCCCGGGCAATAATTTTTTGGCCTATAGCGGCCTGAATGGGTATTTCAAAAAGCTGCCTCGGTATGACATCCTTTAGTTTTTCCGACATTGCCCTTCCCCTTGTATAAGCTTTATCCTTATGCACGATAAAAGATAAAGCATCAACTATTTCAGTATTTATCAATATATCTAATTTCACTAAATCGGATTTTGCATAACCCTTTAGAACATAGTCCAAGGATGCATAACCTTTGGTTCTTGATTTTAAAGCATCAAAAAAGTCATATATTATTTCGTTTAGCGGTAAACTGTAATGTAATATGGCTCTCTTTTCCTCTATATATTCCATGTTAATAAAAGTTCCTCTTCTGTTTTGACATAACTCCATAATTGTACCCACATATTCTGTCGGAGTCATAATGGATGCTTCAACAATAGGTTCCTCCATATAATCGATTTCTTGTGGCAGAGGCAAATTAGTGGGGTTGGAAACTTCTATTAATTCACCGTTAGTTTTCATAACATGATAAATTACGCTTGGTGCTGTTGTTATCAAATCAAGATTATGCTCTCTTTCAAGCCTTTCTTGAATTATTTCCATGTGAAGAAGACCTAAAAACCCACATCTGAATCCGAAACCTAAGGCAATAGAAACTTCAGGTTCAAACAGCAAAGCAGCATCATTTAACTGCAATTTTTCCAGTGCATCTCTCAGATCATTATAATCTGCCCCATCGGCGGGGTATATTCCGCAATAAACCATGGGAGTGACCTTCCTATATCCGGGAAGAGCAGTATCGCAAGGGTTTTTGGCATCGGTAACAGTATCTCCGACATGAACATCCCTTACATTTTTTATACTACCCGTTATATAGCCTACATCACCCGCAGAAAGCTCTTGACCGGGGTAAAAGCCCGGTCTTAATGTACCTACTTCCACTACTTCGTATTGTGCACCACTGGACATCATCTTTATTATCATGCCGGGCCTGATAACGCCATCGTAAACTCTTATATATGCAATAACACCCTTATAACTGTCGTAAAGAGAATCAAATATCAAAGCCTTAAGGGGGTTTTCTTTATCACCTTTTGGTGATGGAATATATTCGATTATTCCATCCAAAACCTGCTCAATACCCGTACCTTCTTTTGCGGATATTAAGGCCGCGTTCTCCGTATCCAATCCAATTACATCTTCTATTTCCTTTTTTACAAATGTGGGGTCCGCACTGGGCAAATCTATTTTGTTAATAACAGGGTATAATTCCAAATCATTGTCTAAAGCTAAATATACATTAGCCAAGGTCTGCGCCTCTATACCTTGTGTAGCGTCAACTACCACAATAGCTCCTTCGCAAGCAGCCAGACTTCTTGAGACTTCGTATGTAAAGTCAACATGACCGGGAGTATCAATAAGATTAAAAACGTATGTCTCCCCATCTTTTGCTTTGTACTCCAATCTTACTGAAGTTAACTTTATTGTGATGCCCCGTTCTTTTTCCAAATCCATATTATCTAATATCTGAGATTGCATATCTCTTTGAGCCACTACGCCCGTTTTTTCTATCATTCTATCCGCAAGAGTGGATTTACCGTGATCGATATGCGCAATTATGCAAAAGTTCCTTATATATTTTTGTCTGTCATTTGACATAATGATTTCCCCCGTTATATATATTAAAATGTTGCATATCAAATTATAGCATATACATCTTTAACATAAAAGAAGTAAAAGTAAAAGCATTCCGCTTCTCAGTGCAAGACGGATATGCTTTTAGAAATTTTTAAATATATATTTCTGAGGGTCTCGATGATGGGACTTATATATAATTCAACGGTTTTTCCTGCTAAATCAAGCCTCATTATACCGTCCTTTTCTACCTTAACATAAATCGCATACTTATTATCACTCTTCTGCAGCATTTTTGAGGTAGCTGTATCCGTTACATAAATCATACAAATAAAAAAAATAAGGCATATCAGTACAATTGCTACTCTTTTTCTTTTTTCTTTGAAGTTCTCTTTCTTTAGTTTTTTTTCTTCAATTCTATTCAAATTTTTCACTCCTGTAGATCTTTCAATACCTCCCCTATCACATTTGCCATTAGCTCAGCAGTGTAGGTAGCCTCATCAATAGTATTTAGCATACAACCGATTTCGATGAGAATAGAATAATCGCTTACATATAAATTATATTTACTTCTTGTTTTCTTATCAGTTTTTAAATATAGCCCGGGATATAGTTTATCCATCTTTTTCTTAATATATGCTGCGTACTTTTCCAACTCATTATAATTAGGATTAGCGCTGCTTATTACCAGCATGACCCGAGCTGCATTTTTGCCTTTTATTGTTGCTGTGTATTCGCTTTTCTTTGCTTTTCTATGTTCGTTATTTGTAACAGTAAATGCATCTCTGTGTATATCAAAAAAAACTTTTAAAGCATTGTTCTTTGATGTTTGCTGCTTAATCGTGGCTAGCGAATTTATGTAAGAATAGGCGTAAGAATCCTTATCATGATATGTTTTATCATGAATAACTTTATAGTTATACTTATCTTGTAAATTTTTTGTTATGATATTGCCTACTGCTAAAACATTATATTTTTCGTTTAGGGTATGATAGTTTCCTTCGGTACAAGGTGTATAACTCTCTGTTGCGTGGCTATGATAGATTAAAATTTCAGGGTTTTTCTTCGTAAGTGCTAATTTTTTGGGTGCCATTATGTTCTGAGAGAATTCCTCTTCTTTTTTTTCAGCCTGAATTACACTTACTTCCATATCTTTTTCTGCCCCTTCATAGGAATACTCATCCTCTTCACTAAAGAATATTTCTCCTTCAGGTACATCAGAATAGCTCTCAATTTCCAGCAAGCCTTTTTCGATATTTTTCGTATTGAATCCATATGTATTATCTTTGAGCTGAGAAAAACCGAAAAAGCTAAACTGCATATAGTTTAACGGATTGAATTTTGGTTTTGAAACACTGTCGTTGTGAATCAAATCCGAACTGGCAACGTATACGCCTTTATCGTTTAAGCTGTATGATTTTAATCCCGGCATTGAGTTTTTTAAAATGCTCAAATAAGCATATTCTGAGGAAAATTTATAAAAGTTAATAAAGAAAATCCCTAGAATTATTATAGGCAATAAAAATGCCATAATAAGCAAAAAACTGTTTTTTCTATACCTTATCATATTCAAATGCCCCTACCCCTTCTTCATAATGATAAGAACAAAGCACATATTTATATGGTTTTTTTAAATATGTGCTTTATTAAAAGGCAGTAATAAAATGCTAAAGCTTTATACTATATCTTTTCTTTTATATGCTATTTTTTTGCACAATATGCTTATTAAATCAATTTAATTAAGGAATCTGCCTGTATCATCCATCTCTATTCCTTCATGCAGTGAAATATTTAAGCCATCTGCAATCACATCTGAAATATCCTCAACAATACTGTCAATTTCTTTAGGTGTTACCATCATGTTTTTGACCTGCTCGGTAAAAACTTCGTTTATCAGAGCATATCTTTCATCTGTATTGAAATTGCTGAGCATTTCGAAAAAGGCGTTATCACCTTTTCCTTCTTTTAAAAGGCTGTTTATTATCATGTCAATGGTATCGTTGGCCATTGTCGCTGCGTCTACAACAGTAGGCACGCCTATTGCTATGACATCAACGCCTATGGTATTTTTATTCAATTCTTTTCTATTGTTACCTACACCGGAACCCGGATTAATACCTGTATCGGATATCTGTATTGTTGAATTTACCCTTTCCATTCTCCTTGATGCTAAGGCATCTATAGCTATTACCAAATCGGGTTTTATCCTGTTTACTACACCCAATATTATTTCACTTGTTTCTATGCCGGTTAAGCCTAGCACGCCCGGGGATATGGCTGAGACGGGCCTTACACTCTCATCTATTTGTTCGGGTATGTATTCTGTCATATGACGTGTTACAAGCACCTTTTCAGTTACCTTGGGTCCTAACGCATCAGGTGTTACGTTCCAATTACCTAAGCCAACTACCAAAATAGATGAGTTTTCTTTTAAATTTGTAATTCTGATTAACTCTTTTGCTATAGTTCTGCTTGTTTCTTCCATTAAATCAATGTCATTGTTTTTAAGATTAGGAACCTCAATTGTTATGTAATTACCTATGGGTTTTCCTAAAATTCTTGACCCGGATTCTTCGGTTATTTGCACCCTTGTTATGCGTATATGACTATTACCATCAACATCCGTTTGCACTCCCGGTATGCTTTTCATACCTTCCTCTTCACGTATTTCTTTGGCTTCCAAGGCCAAGTCCGTTCTTATACTTGACAAGTCCTTCCCTCCTATTTAGTTATAGTTACAGTAAAGTTAATAAAGTAAAATAAAATTTTAGTATATATGCTGATATAAAAATACACTATTAAACTAGTTTAGCCTGATTTCCCCGCATTATTCCCGTTCAATAGGCTACGTTAAAATAACTTAACCTATTATCAGTTTGCGAATAGAATAAATTTGACGCAATATCATAGAATAAAAGACACAGAATAATAATTGTGATATGGCAATGACCAGTTACTGCCCAGATGTAACCGTATGTTTAATATAGATTTTTATATTTTCTGCGATTACCGGGTAAAAAATCTAATAGTTAGTAAAGAGCATTGGGATCTCTAAATAAAACTTTTATTTTTCTATTGAATTATCATAAGAATTAATATATACTTTAGATAAATACCCCATACTGGTGTATGGTATAATAATATGAGGTGATTTAATGAAAATAACAATTTCTGAAAAAGCAAGAGAACAGCTTAAGGAAAGTGAATCTAAAAATCTAAGGATATTTCTAAAAGGTTACGGTTGAGCAGGCCCGTCTTTTGGATTGGCTCAGGCTGAGCCCGAAGAAGGAGATAAAATGTTTCCGGTCGATGATTATAGTATTGCAATAGAAGAAGATGTCTCTGATTTAGTAAGCGGTTTTGAAATAGACTACTATAAAGGTGTTTTCCAGAAAGGTTATGTGGTATATGCCAATGGCAACCGTGGCAGCTGCTAAGTGAACCTATTAATTCTCTATAAAAGCAAGAGTAAAAATTCTCTTGCTTTTATAATTCCGTAATAAATCTAAACTGCGACTAATAGTCCTTATTCATTCATTGCTAAAATCAACCAAGTTTATTTCTTCTTCTAAAAACCTGGACATAGCGTATATTGCATCTGAAAGCCTGTTAACATACTTTACAAGCAAAGGGTTTATACCTTCTTGTTTGTTAAGGGTTATAATTCTTCTCTCTGCCCTTCTGCATACAGTTCTTGAAACATGAAGTGCGGCACTTGCCTTGCTGCTACCGGGTATAATAAACTTTGGTGTGGAATCCGACTTACTGATATAATAATCGATTAGTTCTTCAAGCTTTATTACATCTTTCTCTTCAATTTTATTAATAAACTTGTTTTGGTCTATTGTTGCAAGCTCTCCTGCTACATTAAAAAGTTTCTTTTGTATCATATTAAGATTATTTAAAATTTCCTGGTCATCTATAAAGTTTTTCGCAAATCCGATAAAACAATTCAATTCATCGATTGTCCCATAACACTCCACCCTGATACTGTCTTTAAAAACTCTTGTGTTATCATAAAGACTTGTTTGTCCCTTATCGCCGCCTTTTGTATAGATTTTCATTAAAATCACCTCTTTTTATTACATTTTACCCGCTTCTTTTCTATACCTGGAAAACATATTATAATACTTATTTACCAAAATCAATTTGCTTAACTATTATTTCTTTCAGTTTTTCTTCAATACTATCAAAGTTTATTTCTGTCTCCAAACCGTCAGCCATATTTTTTACTTTAAACTTTTTTTCCTTCAATTCATTTTCTCCGATTATTATTACAAAAGGTATATCGGATTTATTTGCATAATCCAATGCCTTTTTCAATCTTTTACCTGTCATTTCCATATCAACATTATACCCCAAATCCCGAAGCTTTGTAGCTAAAACAAAACTCTCTTTTTCCGTACCCATGGGAATAACATAGATTTCCGCGGGAGCCGCATATTCCGCCTCGCCTTTCATTTTCAAGGCTTCGTATATTACATCCAAACCAAAGGACATACCCACTGCCGGATATTCTGTTTCCGTTTCCAAAAAACCACCGATTATTTTATCATAACGGCCGCCTCCGCCCAAGCTGGATGTAATACTGCCATCTTCCAGAAACACTTCCCAAATTGTTCCCGTATAGATTTCCAGACCACGAGCTAAGAAAGGAGAAAATCTAACATACTTATCCAATTGTGCTGCTTCAATATATGAATTCAGCTCGTTTAATTCTTCTATACCCTCTTTTATAGAATTATTTATTGGATTTTCAGATAAAAATGTAATCAATTCTTTGGGTTCCATCTCAATGAAACTAAACAATTTCTGGCTGGATTCTTTATCAATACCTTTTTCCTCCAACTCTTCAAGCACACCTTTTTTCCCGATTTTTTCGTATTTATCTATGCTTAATATTACAGAACTTGCTTTGTCGATATCAATTTCCGAATATTCCACCAAGCCCGATAACAGCTTTCTGTTATTATATGTGATATAAACTGATAGTCCAAACTTTTTAAATACTTCTACAGTTATCGCAAAGTATTCCGCTTCCGCTAACATAGAACTGACACCCACAACGTCCACATCACATTGAGTAAACTCTCTATTTCTTCCCGTCTTTACAGGTCCGTCTCTATAAACTTTTCCGATTTCATAGCGCTTAAAAGGCATTCTCATTTCAGGGTTTAAACCTACGACTTTTGAAAATGGTACTGTTAAATCATACCTTAATCCAAGCTTTCTGTTGCCCTGATCGTATAACTTATATACTTCTTTTAATATTTCCGCCCCCCCTGCATATTTTGACGCTAGAAGTTCGAAATGACAAAGGGTAGGGGTTTCCAACGGCTGATATCCGTACTTTTCAAACACGTCTTCCAATTTTCTTAAAATATCCTGTCTCACCTTTTGCTGCTGAGGTAAATAATCTAGGGTGCCCCTCGGATTCTTCAGTTCAATCATTTTGTTTTCCTCCCATTTCTTTTTATCTTAATACTTTATACATCCTTTATTATTTCTCATTATAATCTTCTATAAGCTATCTACTTATAAATAAAATAAAAACGCCATATAAGCTCTTATAAATGCCTATATGGCGAAAACTGTTTCATCTCTACATAGGCACAAACGACACCGGCGCTTGCCCTATGAAAATCATGGTAACAAGCGCTATATGTGGTGATGATGGATTTCATTTTTAAAAATAACAAACATTAATAAAACCCTCCAAGCTTAGGCTTTAAATAATATTACCATTTTATCAATATAATTTCAATGATAAAGGATTTATTTTTTGTATTTCTTGTTACTATTCGGAAATAATCTTAAATTTAATATAGATTTATGTTTACGATTACTGAGTTGTAAGATCTAGTGGTCTGTTAGCTTATTACTAACGAAATCAAACTTTTACCGTTAAACCATTAGTACATGTAAATATGGCTTTATAATTAATAATAATTATCTTTTAACAATTAAAACTACTAACCATATTGAACCGATGTTGTTTTTCCATTATAATAAAATTGTATTTACAAATAATATGAGGTGATTTAATGAACATTAAAGGAACAAAAACAGAAAAAAATCTATGGGCAGCATTTGCAGGAGAATCAGAGGCTAGGAATAAGTATAGCTATTTTGCATCTAAAGCAAAAAAAGAAGGCTATGAACAAATATCGGCAATATTCCAGGAAACCGCAGATAATGAGAAGGAACATGCTAAAATATGGTTTAAATTATTGGATGGCATAGGCGATACAATGGAAAACCTGAAGGAAGCCGCTAAAGGCGAAAACTACGAATGGACATCCATGTATAAAGGGTTTGCAGAGGAAGCTAAAGAAGAAGGTTTTACAAAAATCGCAAAGCTCTTTGAAATGGTTGCTGTTATAGAAAAAAGACACGAAGAAAGATATCTTGAGCTTCTTAAAAACATAGAAGACGGTGCAGTATTTAAAAAAGACGGAAAAGTGTATTGGAAATGCAGAAACTGCGGGTATATACATGAAGGTATCAAAGCACCTGAAATTTGCCCCGTATGTGATCATCCGAAATCATTCTTTGAAGTTAGCTGTGAAAATTGGTAAAAGGTGGCCTAAGCCACCTTTTTTATTTATTCCGATGCAAAATTATCAAAGTATCCTTGAATTAAAACTATAGGGGTTCCTTTATCGCCGCTTCCGCTTACTAAATCACATAGACTACCTAATAAATCCGTGAGCTGCCTTGGTGTTGTGCCGACGGATTTTGACTTATCCTTTATTTCAGGCTTTTTTTCCTTTAGCATTTTCATTACCTCATCAGCGGCAACTTTGCTTCCCAAATTTTTAAGTTCATTATCAGCAATATATTTTAATTTTATCTCGTTAGGCATGCCTTCAAGCCCCTTTGTATATCCCGGAGATATAACCGGATCAGCCAACTCCCATATTTTGCCTTGGGGGTCCTTAAATGCTCCGTCTCCGTATATCATTACTTCGATTTGTTTGCCCGTGCTTTCTTTTATCAACTTTTGTACTTCATTAACAAATTCTCTGCAATCACGGGGAAAAAGCTTAATTGTTTCATCGGTCGCTTTGTTAGAACCTAGCAACCCAAAATCCGGATTATATCCACTGCCATCTACTGACTCGTTTAGAATATCGTCTAACCCCAATACCTTTTTTGCTCCCATCTTTTTTAAAATTTTCTTTGTTCTATGTCTGTCATGTATATTAGCTACTAATATTTCATGGGAATAATCCAAAGTGATTTCTGTATCGTTGGAAAGAAATATTTCAATGTTATCATTTATCGCAGAATTTTTATATAGCTCCACATAATCTATTCCAGTAAAAGGATGCAGGAATTCTCTGCCAAATAATTTCCGGTATTTGGATTCACTAATAGTTTCAGTATATTGGTTTATCCCAATTTCATCCATTGTATCTTTGTCCATCAGATGATTACCCATTTCATCAGAAGGATAACTCAAAAACAAAAAAATATGCTTACCGGTTAAAGAAATTGCCTTTAATATTGAGTAAAACCTATTTCTGCTTAATATAGGAAAAAGAACAGCTATGTCACCTTCAAATTTACTTTTAACGGCCTCAGTTATTTGGCTGATTGTTGCGTAATTACCTTGTGCTCTTGCAAGAAGTGATTCTGTTATTCCTAATACATCCCTATCCCTTAAACAATAGTTTTCTGCTTCCATTGATTTAAGAACGGATGATACTACAATATTTACCAAATCATCTCCTTGCTTTATAATCGGTGTCCTAATACCCCGGGCAATTACTCCTACCGTTCTTTCCATTATAATTCCCCCTACTTGTTACTAACTTATAAAGACTAAACAGACCAAAAAGATATTTTTTCTATAATACATATTTTTCGATTACTTGCGCCACACCGTCATCCAGATAATCACCGGTAATATAATCGGCTTTTTCTTTTACGCTTTCTGATGCATTCTCTACGGCTACTCCCAAACCGGCATACTCTATCATGCTAATATCATTTTCATTATCGCCTATAGCTATTACATCTTCTTTATCAATACCATATAAATCACATAGTATCCTTATTGCATTACCTTTACTTATACCTTTATTCATAACTTCCATATTTCCTTTTAAGGATTGGCTGATATTTGCTAATCCGGTAGCATTTAAGCTATTTCTTACGTACCTTAATGCATCCTCGCTATTATCAACAACAACAGCTTTAACAATCTCATTATTCCCGTTTTCAACTACTCTTTCCAACCTATCGATAACTTTTATATTTATTTTATCCTCGTCTTCAAGATTCTCATTCCACTGACTATACCTTGTTGATACGTTTACTATTTTTTCTGTAAATACTGTGTTATCGGAAAACAGATGGCAGAACAATCCCACCTCTCTGCACAGCTGTATCATTTTTACAGCTACCTCAGGGGATAGGATACTTTTGAATACCGTTTTATTTGTATACCCTTCTCTTATAATAGCACCATTGCTTGCTATTATCGGGGTGTTTATATTTAACAGCCTGCCATAAAACTTTGCCGATACATATATTCGTCCTGTTGCCACCACTATATGCACGCCCTTATCCATCGCATTTTTCAGAGCTTTTTTATTTCTCTCCGAGACTTCTTTTTCTTTATTTAGAAGAGTATAATCCATATCCGTTACAATCATCTTGTATTTATTCTGACTCAACACGTATCTCCCCCTGCATAACAAATTAAGAAAAACAACCGTTCCTACAAGCATTATTATACCAAAGTATCAAAAATATTTCATTAATCCTATTTAACCTGTTCTTTTAAACAAAAAATAATAACCTTTATTATATTTAGGTTAATAGCTATAAATAGTATTCAAATAATTTGGTGCGCGAGAGGGGAGTTGAACCCCTAAAACTACGAACCTGAATCGTATACGTATGCCAATTCCGTCACTCGCGCTAACGAAAATATTATATCACAGAGAATTACAAATCACAATATTAATAAAATGTGTCTTGTTATTCTACAATAGCAATTGTTACTGTTCACATAAGTTAAATATAGTTTTTTATATTTACAACGATTACCGAGTTACAAGCCTAATAGTCTGCAAGTTCAATGTGTGGACAATGAAGCTGATAATATTACGTATAATATAATATTATAATAATACATTTATATTAAAAATAAAAATCTTCCAAAAATTCAAAACCCTCGTAGCTATCAAGGTTATCCGAACTCAAATCATCTTCTTCTCCCAATGTATCAACAGACTTCGTACCGACTCTTTTCACCTCATCGGATACCTTGTAAGTGTCTGTGTAAAGGGGTTCTATGAAAACTTCTTTACCGTTTTCCAATACAACTCTATAACTTTTTACCACATAACCGGCTATAGCTTTTTTTTCTATTACCTCTTGCCCAAAAGGCAGAGTTTCGTCGTGAATGATTTTTACCTGGGGTTCAATCTTTTTTATAACACTTGTCCTTATCTCTACTGTTCTATTCGGGTTTTCCTTTTTTCCATAAATACTGAAAGTAACTCTATTGCCTTTTACTTCACCGTATATATAAATTGGAGTAGCAGTATTATTCTCAAATTTCATATCTATATAATCGCCCGAAATAGTGGCGTCTCTTCCCAACCCAACATACTCGGAAGGCAATGAGTGATTCTTTCTCTCTATTATTTTCATATTAGATAGCAATGCCGCATTGTATAATGTAGTTGAAATCTGGCACAAGCCTCCGCCTATACCGTCTACATATTCATTATTTATTATAACCTTTGCCATTCTATAACCTTGTTCTTCAAGTCTTGAACCTATAACTTTATAAAGAGAGAATACCTCACCGGGATTTATCAACACATCCGTAACACTCTTTGTGGCAAGGGCAATGTTAAAGGTTCTATTTGTATTTGTAGCATCAAATCTTGTCGTGTACTCACCTAATTTATCGTTAATGCTGCTTAAATCAGACTTTTTTATTTCCGGTTCCATTATCTCAACCGGCAATTCTATTGTTGAAATTTCATTATTTTCAATGCTGCTTTTAACTATTGCCAGAGCTTTACTATTGTCTAGCTTTAATCCTATTGTTTCCGGTGTTATCTCAAACTTTCCTGATTTTAATCTTATTGTCGCATCCGCGGAACTTCTATTTATGCTCGCCGAAATGTTGTCTAGCTTCTTTATAATATTATCTTCATTATATGAAAAACCCAAGGGTATTTCGCTTATTCTAAACTTGGATTTTATGGACACAATATAGCGGCTAATGATATTGCCCGTCCTTCCGATTCTATAAGCCTCATCAATGGCATTTTCATAATTATAAGAATAATCAATATCATTATAAGCCAGCTTCCAGTCCTTATCCTCATAAACCAAAGTCAGATAAGTGTTTTTCAACACTCCCTCATAAATCTCTTTTATCTTCGAAAAGGCTTCCTCTCTTGATAAACCCCCTACATCAATATCATTTATATAAACATTTGATAAAATTTTATCCGTTGATAAAAGCATATAACCTGACAAAACAATTGATACGATTAATAAGACCGCAAAAATTATCAATACCTTGAGAAAATTACGTTTCAAAAGAATAACTCCTCTCACAATAACTTTTCAATAAATTAGACTGATTACAATCGGTATAGTTTCTGATATATTATTCCACTTACATAATATATATTCTAACCAAATTTAATCTTATACTTTTCATATTATTTTATCATCAAAGGCCCGGACCTTATTTCGATAAATATCTTTTTCTTATTATGTTTTTTTTCATACATTAATTAAACATAATTTTGTTAATTCTATAATCATCAATAATAATCCTTTTTAATATGCATACAAAAAATTATAAAACAAAACATATTCATAATACAATAAAAAATTCTACTATTTTCATGTTTTAATTAGTTAAAAAAAACAAATGCTAAATCAGAGAACATTTTAGCTTTATATTGTATTAAACTTTCTCTGATTGCATATTCCCATATTATCTAATAACGAAAGGAAGTGGCTGAAGTATGAATAGAAGAAGAAATATCATAGCTATGGGTATCGGGACCATCGGTGGGTTAATTCTATTGCCTATGGTAAGCGGAAGATTTAGAAAAAAAGTAAGCCGTACGGGAAGAAACGTATTTTTTAAAGTATCGGATTATATTCAAGATATAGCGGATATAAAAAGATAGATAACCGGGCTGTATCAGGCCCGGTTATTCTATTTTTATAACACAATATTGTTTTTATTAATATAATCGCTCTTTAGTATTCCCATCAATATTTCGTCATAAAATTCTCCGTCTATATAAGCCGATTTTCTCGACTTACCCTCGTATTTAAAACCACATTTAATATAGCAATTTGATGCTCTATTATTATACTCATAAAGCTTAAGAGAAACCCTGAAGATATCTAGCTTATAAAATGCATATTTTAGAATCGTTTTGATAGCATCTTCACCGTATCCCTTGCCCCAATAGTTTCTGTCTCCGATTCTTATTCCTAATTTACAACTCTGATTTAATTCGTCAAAATTGTATAATTGAATTGTACCGATGGGCTTACCTTCTTTAGCTTCTATAATCAAATTCATAGGATCGTAACCGAAACCTTTCATAAGGTTTTGCTTCAATGCCGGGATGTTTAGTTTTCCCTCTGCCCATCCCGCCAGTTTATTTAAATCTTTGTCACTATACCAATTAATCAAATAAAAAATGTCTTTTTCCCGACCTTGCCTTAATATTATCTTTTCGCCTACTAAAAAGTCTTTTTCTCCCTTTTCTTTCGTTATTGAAACGGAGCCCATAACAGTGGGAATAAGCTTGAATAACTTATAAGGTTTGTTTAAGTATTTTTCCTTATTAGAAAGTATATCCTCCATCAATGATTTTTGAATATTAAAGCTTACTTCTGCATTTTCATCTATACCATCTTTTATAATGTTGCCCTCGTTACTTGTATAAATAGTATAATTCCCAATTGTTTTTCCTTTGTCTTTAACTGAGAAAGCAAAATTACCCGAACTGTGAAAAAGAGTTTTGATAGCCAATAATTTAAACAGCGGATATTTATTGAAAAATGTTTTAAAAAGCTGTGATGCCGTGTCGGCAAAGTATTGTACATTGTCCAAAAGCAAAACACTCACTACAATAACTCCCCTAACCTATATTTCTAGCAAGATTATATCATAATTTGTAATAATTAAAAACACTTTAATCAAGACAACAGGCCTCCAGGCACCAAGACTTTCCACTGTGTAATCTTCAGCAAATCCTAATAATCCACAAGAAAGAAAGTAAATTATACAATGTCTAAACAGTAACCATTGCTGCCATTCTTGACAAGTCTGCTGCAAATGCTATACTTTTTGTGGCATTAGTGTTTGTTTGAAAGTTGAAACTTGAAAGGTCGGATGCATTTATTATGCAAAAAAAATCATATATAAAAATTACCGAGGCTATCGATTATCTTTTGAACAAGGATAAAAACTTAATAATCGCCATAGACGGAAACTGCGGCAGCGGAAAAAGTACTTTGGCTTCTTATCTTGCCGCCGATTACGATTGTAATGTTTTACATATGGATAATTTTTTCCTGGGTCCGGAGTTAAGAACCATTGACAGGCTCTCCGAAGTTGGAGGAAATATCGATTATATTCGCTTTAAAAATGATGTCCTAGATAAACTAAAGCAGAATAAAGATTTTGAATACCGGATATATGATTGTTCTGTTAGCAAGCTAACAGATTATATCAAAATTACACCGAAAAAGCTGAGCATTGTAGAAGGAGTGTATTCTTTACACCCCACACTCATAGATGCTTATGATTTAAAAATATATATGGAAATCAGCAAAGAAACTCAAGAAAAAAGGATTCTGGAACGAAGCGGCAAATCCATGCTTCAAAGATTCGTTGAAGAATGGATTCCTTTAGAAAATGAATACTTTGTGAAAATGAATATTGCAGAAAAAAGTGATATTGTTTTAAAAACAGATTGAAATTAAACGGCAAGAATCAAAATCTTTGCCGTTTAATTTTACATCTATAAATAATTTGCTTATTTAAAACTCTGCATTGCCTACAGTTCTCGGGAACGGTATAACGTCTCTGATATTACCCATTCCTGTTAGATACATTATCATTCTTTCAAAGCCCAAACCGAAGCCTGCAT
>CAYXAT010000015.1:0-12079 GCA_964462065.1 uncultured Clostridiaceae bacterium
CCTCTGAGATGTAAATATTTAAATGCGGACAGTAATTGAACGGAAATATCCAAAAGTTCTTCAGTATCTTTCCCTTTGACATAATCAAATAAATTCTGCCCTTCAATGTCCTCATAAGTAAAATAGTATTTATTTGATACAACCGGTCTCGCATCTATAGCACTTATTTTATTAAAATAGTAAAATTTATAAATGTTCGGATGTATTATGTTTGTATAATCAAAAAAATTAACCTTCATATATTCTATAAAATCTTCTGTTTCAGGAGTTTTCTCAATCAATCTTATTCTTCTAACAGCATTATCCTTGTGTAAATCTTCAGCTAAATATTTTACACCATACTTGTCCTCTTGCAATATTTCCATTATTCTATATTGGCTGTTGATTAACTGCATAACAATTCCCCCAAAACACGAAATCGCTGTTCGGCAAAGAACATTTGTCATTAACATATTAGCATTAATCTATCATTTGTCCATAGTTGTTAAATCTTTTATTATTCTTCCTCCGTCATTATTTTTGCCAAAGCTACAACGCTATCATTTTTGTCAAGTTTCATAAGGGTAACCCCTTGGGTGCTCCTGCCCATTACTGAAATTCCGTTTATATCCATCCTGATAACTATACCTTCTGAGCTTATCAGCATCACTTCACAATTATCCTTTACAACTTTGGCACCGACTAAATTACCAATTCTTTTTGTAATATTTACGGTTTTAACTCCTTTTCCTCCTCTTTTTTGAATTCTATATTCGGCTAGGGGAGTTCTCTTTCCAAAGCCCTTTTCAGTTATTACCAACAGCTCTCCGTCTTCTTCCGCTATATCTAAAGCAATTACACTGTCATTTTTGTTAAGCCTGATTCCGCGTACACCCATAGCTATTCTTCCCATAGGTCTTACATCCTTCTCTTCAAATCTGATGGCCAGACCTTTTTTGGTTACGGCAATAAGTTCGGTGGTCCCTCTCGTCAACTTAACCGAAATAAGTTCATCATCATCTCTCAGTGTTATGGCGTTAAACCCGGTACTTTTGGTTGTTTCATATTCTTTTAGTTTCGTCTTTTTTATAATACCGTTTTTGGTAGCGAATATTAAAAATCCTTTTTCCTTAAAGCCTTTAATATGAATTACTGCTGTAACTTTCTCGCTGGGACTGAGCTGTAAAAGGTTTACCAACGCAGTACCTTTTGCTTGCCTGCCAGCTTCAGGAATTTCGTAAGCTTTTAGTTTAAACATTCTTCCTTTGCTGGTAAAGAAGAGAATATCATTATGGGTGGAAGTGATGAATAAATGTTCAACAAAATCCTCTTCCCTTGTTTGTAATGCGGCTATTCCTCTGCCTCCTCTTCTTTGGCTCTTATATGTATCGGAGGGAAGCCTTTTTATATACCCATAATGGGTCAACGTAACGGCTACTTCATGCTCTTCAATTAGATCTTCTATATTGAATTCTTCTGCCGCTTGAGTAATCTTGCTCCTTCTTTTATCACCAAAGGTTTTTTTAATGCTCAAAAGCTCATCTTTTATAATATTTAAAACCATTAGTTCGCTTTTTAGTATGGATTTGTAATACTCAATATCTTTTATAAGGGCTAAATATTCATCTTCTATTTTATTTCTTTCCAACCCTGTCAGGCTTCTCAACCTCATATCGGTAATAGCAGTAGATTGGGCCTCAGAAAGACCAAATCTTCTCATCATTCTTTCCTTTGCTTCCGGGACGGTTTTGGAGCTTCTTATAATACTTATAATTTCATCAATATTATCAAGGGCTATTCTTAAACCTTCCAGAATATGTGCTCTTTCCTCAGCTTTTTTAAGATCATACTGTGTACGGCGTACTATTATTTCTTTTTGATGCTCTAAATACAACGTCAGCATATCTTTCAGATTAAGTACCTTCGGTTGCCCGTTATGCAAAGCCAACATTATTATGCTGAAACTGTCTTGCAGTTGAGTGTGTTTAAATAACTGATTCAGTACTATGTTTGCATTAACATCTCTTTTCAACTCAATTACAATTCTCATTCCGTCTCTATCTGACTCATCTCTTAAATCGGAAATGCCCTCAATCCTCTTATCTTTAACTAAGTCCGCTATCTTTTCAATAAGGTTTGCCTTGTTCACTTGATAGGGTATTTCATTAACTATTATTCTCTGTCTGTTGCCGTTCATTTGCTCAATATCTGTCTTGGCTCTGACAACCACTCTGCCTCTCCCGGTTGTGTAGGCTCTTTTTATACCCTCTCTGCCCATAATAAGCCCCCCCGTGGGAAAATCGGGGGCTTTAATATATTTCATTATCTCATCTATATCCATATCTGAATTTTCAATTAAGGCTACAATTGCATCAATAACTTCTCCTAAATTATGAGGGGGTATGGATGTAGCCATCCCTACGGCTATACCGCTGCTTCCGTTTACCAGAAGATTTGGAAATCTTGACGGCAGCACTGAAGGCTCCTTTTGGGTCTCATCATAGTTGGGAATAAAATCTACAGTATCTTTTTCAATATTCCTCAGCATTTCCATTGCTATCTTTGACATTCTTGCCTCAGTATACCTCATAGCGGCTGCGCTATCGCCATCTACAGAACCGAAGTTACCGTGGCCGTCTACCAACATATATCTGTGAGAAAAGTCCTGAGCCATTCTTACCATGGTATCGTAAACCGCCGCATCACCGTGGGGATGATATTTACCCAAAACTTCACCGACGGTGGTGGCTGATTTTCTGTGAGGCTTATCCGGAGTAAAGCCCAATCCGTACATAGCATAGAGAATACGTCTGTGCACAGGTTTCAACCCGTCTCTCACATCCGGAAGAGCCCTTTGTACAATGACGCTCATAGCATAATCTATAAAGGATTTTTTCATTTCGTGTTCTATATTAACCTGTTTTATATTTTCGGTAACGTTTTCCAATAGATGAACCTCCCATTTATTTAATTGTTTTTCTCCCTTTGTACGCACCAAACTAATTTTTATCTTCTAAAATTAAAATCTACAATTCATTTATATTATATATCAAGATATCTGACATATTTGGCATTTTCCTCTATAAATTCTCTTCTGGGCTCCACTTTATCTCCCATCAATATGGTAAATATCTCATCGGCCGCAACGGCATCTTCTAATGAAACTTGCAAAATTGTCCTTGTTTCCGGATTCATTGTAGTATCCCATAACTGGTATGCGTCCATTTCTCCAAGGCCTTTATACCTTTGTATTGAGGTAGATTCTCTCCCTATTTCTTCAAAAATCTTTTCCAATTCTTTCTCATCGAAAGCATAATAATCTTTTGCCCTGTTTCCGCTTCCTTTTCTAATTCTGAACAGTGGAGGCTGTGCAATATATACATGCCCTAATTCTACGAGAGGTCTCATATATCTGAAAAAGAATGTAAGAAGCAGTGTTCTAATATGTGACCCGTCCACATCGGCATCTGTCATAATTATTATTTTACCGTATCTCATTTTTTCTACGTCAAAATCGTCACTTATACCTGCGCCGAAAGCCGTAATCATAGACCTTATTGTATCGCTTGAAAGAATCCTGTCCAGCCTTGCTTTTTCAACGTTTAAAATTTTACCCCTTAAAGGCAGTATAGCCTGAAACTTCCTGTCTCTTCCCTGTTTTGCTGAACCTCCTGCGGAGTCACCTTCCACTATATAAATTTCGCACAGTGTAGGGTCCTTTTCCGAGCAATCTGCCAACTTGCCGGGTAAAGTAGTATTTTCTAACGCGGATTTTCTCCTTGTTAGCTCTCTGGCTTTTCTTGCTGCTTCTCTTGCTCTGGACGCAGTCAAAGCCTTTTCGATTATAGTTCTTGCAGCACTTGGATTTTCTTCAAAATATGCTTCTAAGGAGTCATATACTATCCCTTCAACTATACTTCTTATTTCGGGATTACCCAGTTTTGTTTTTGTCTGTCCTTCAAATTGAGGATCCAAAACTTTTATGCTCAAAACAGCTGTAAGTCCCTCTCTTGCATCCTCACCCTGAAGATTGGATTCATTCTCCTTTATTATTCTATATTTCCTTGCATAATCGTTAATCGCCTTTGTAACCGCGTTTCTGAATCCTGTAGTATGTGTACCGCCTTCAATGGTGTTTATATTATTGCAGAAGCTATAAACATTCTCATTAAAACTGCCACTATACTGCAGAGCTACTTCCACATCTACATCATCTTTATTAACGTATATATATAAAGGCTTTTGATGAAGAACGTCTTTGTTTTTATTTAGATATTCAACAAAGGAAACAATACCTCCCTCATATTGAAATATCTTCTCTGTCTTGTTTCTTTTATCTTTTAAAATCAGCTTAAGACCTTTATTTAAAAATGCCAATTCCCTAAGCCTGTGTTCCAAGGTTTCAAAACTATACTCCAACTCATCAAAGACCTTTGTATCCGGTTTAAAAGTAACCTTAGTTCCCGTTTGTTTTGTTTGCCCTACAACTTTAAGCTCCGTAACGGGAATTCCTCTTTCATATTTTTGTACATATATATTTCCGTCTCGTTTAACTTCCACTTCCAAGCTTTCCGATAATGCATTGACTACCGATACACCTACACCGTGCAAACCTCCGGAAACCTTATATCCACCGCCTCCGAATTTGCTGCCGGCATGGAGCACAGTCAAAGCAACCTCAACTGCAGGCTTTTTTAGTTTAGGATGCAATCCTACCGGAAATCCTCTTCCATCATCGGATACAGTTATAGAATTATCTTCGTTAATAATTATTTCAATGTTTTTACAAGCACCCACCAAAGCCTCATCAATACTATTATCAACTACTTCCCATACCAGATGGTGAAGGCCTTTGGCACCTGTACTGCCAATATACATGCCCGGCCTCTTTTTAACAGCTTCCAAACCTTCCAGCACTTGTATCTGTTCAGCCTCATATAACTGATTGTTTATCTTTTTTTCCACCATAACACTTCCTTTTGTTTAAATAAATTGCATTAATCTTTATCTTCTATTAATAAAAATTATTATTTATAAAATTAGCTCTTTTATTAAGGGTAACAGACGATATTGGAGATAAATAAATAATTGTTCTGTTATCTCTGATTGTAAATATAAAAGATTTCGGTTCTTTATCCGATATATTTACTAAAAAACCTTCGTCCTCGGCAATTTTTAAAAATTCTTTTGTTTTTTTAGAAAAACAACCTGTTTTTATATTTATTATGCTCACTACATCTTTTAACGGAACAGCTATATCTTCTCCTAAATGAATAAACACTTTTCCACCTACTTCTACATCATAATCTAATCTTAATCTTTTTATGGCAAGTTTTAATATCATATACTTTTCACGGCATATGTTTTTTTAGTTGGTTTTTATTATTTCTACATACTATTTTATCATATTTAAGATAAGTTTTTATAAAAGAATCACATCTGATTTGATAAAGCCTTATTATTTATTTTATTTACAGAGCCGCTCTTAACCTTGAAATATGAATAGTTATCAGAATCTAAAAAATCAATCTTTTTAAAATCCGTACATGTCAAAATAACCTGTATATCTTTCATATACCCCAATAAATAATCTTGCCTATTTTTGTCCAATTCTGAGAATACATCATCTAACAGTAAAACAGGCGTGGTGCCTGTTTCCTCTTTTATAAAAATGGTTTCCGCAAGCTTCAATGATAAAAGAGCCGATCTTTGCTGCCCCTGAGAACCGAAATTTCTCAATTCTTTTTCTTTTATGCTTAGAGCTAACTCGTCCCTGTGAGGTCCAAAATTAGTATTTCCTCTTTTTATATCTTTCAATCTTCCTTCATGAATGGCTTTCCCATAAGACACTTTTATACTTTCTAAATCACTTTCTTTAATATATACTGAAGGTCTATACTCTAGCAAGAGCTCTTCTTTATTTCCCGATATTCTATTATTTATTTTCTTTACATCTTCACCTATAGTTTTTATAAATTCATATCTTTCTTTTATAACCTTGGAACCATATTCCACTAATTGGCTATCCCATATATCCAAAGTTTTTTCTGCTTCTACTTTTCTTTTATCATCAGATAATAAAGAGTTTCTTTGCTCCAGCACTTTTAAATATTGAATTAAATTATAATAATATTTAGGTTTTGTCTGGGAAAGTATGGCATCTATAAACTTTCTTCTCTCTGATGGACCTTCTTTTATTATCCTTAAATGGTCGGGAGAAAATATTACCGTATTTATTTTACCCAATATATCACTTATTTTTTCAACGCGAATGTCATTTATCTTTATTTGTTTTTTTTGATTTCTTTTTATATAAAACTCTATACTTCCTTTTATTTCTTCCTTATCAAATTCTAAAAAAACTTTGCATTGGTCTTTGTCCCATTTTATCATTTCATTATATTTCTGTGTTCTGTATGATTTACCCATAGAGGCAAGATATATAGACTCCAATATATTGGTCTTTCCCTGGGCATTTTCTCCGAAAAAAATATTGATATCAGGGCAAAGCTCTACTTTTTCCTCATCATAATTTCTAAAATTCTTTAAATACAAAGTTTCTATATTCAATAAAGACACTCCCTGAATACTAAACTATTTTAAATACAAACTTTTCAAATTCTATTATATCCCCGGGTTTCAACTTACGACCTCTTGAATATTCCACTACACCGCCGACTTTAACTTTACCATCGTTAATAAATATCTTTGCTTCACCGCCGGTGGAAACAAGGCCTTGATACTTTAAAAATTGATCAAGTTTAATATATTCCGTTTCTATTTTTACTTCTTTCATAATGCTTTCCGACCTTTATATTTTATCTTCGTCTCACAGGGAGAACCAGGTACAGAAATCCTGAATCTTTTGACGGCCTAATTATGCTGGGGCTTACATTTGTAGTGAATTCAACCTCTACTTCTTCACTGTTTATCACTTTTAAAGCTTCTAAAATATATCTGGGGTTAAAGGCTATTTCTATATCGCCGCCGCTTTTTTCAATCCTCATCTCTTCGTGAACATTGCCTTTTTCTGAATTAGATCTGATATTTAATATATCGTCAAATATTTCAAATCTGATGGTTTTACCTGAATCTTTTGCAAAAAGTGCAGCCCTGTCACATGCTTCTAAAAGCTTAGCTTTTTCCATTTTGATTTTAATATTATGCTCATTAGGTATTAGTTGCTTATAATTTACAAACTCTCCTTCAAGTAATCTGGATATAATAGTAGTATCACCTAATTTAAATAATATCTGGTTTTTTGATACAAAAATATGTATAACCTCATCTTTTTCCTCAAGAATCTTCCCTAATTCTGTAAGAGTTTTACCCGGAATTACCGCTTTAATATTTGTATCACTTAAAAGATTATTATTCTTAACTGCCATCCTATAACCATCCAATGCCGCCATGGTCACTCTATCACCTGTTACCTCAAGTAATGCCCCAGTAAGTATGGGTCTTATCTCATCATTTGATACCGCAAAAATGGTTTGCCTTATCATTTCCTTCAGCGCAGAATCCGGCATACTTAATTCAAGTTCTTTGTTAACCTCCGGCAACTTTGGAAACTCCTCCTGGGGCAATCCCAATATCTCTATTTCCGTGCCTTCGCTTTTTATTATGATAAATCCATCTTTTGTTGCTATCTCAACATCTGCATCCGGAAGCTTTCTCACTATATTGCCTATAGTATCTGCTGCCATTACTAAACTTCCGGGTTCCAATACATCTACATCTATACTTGTTTCTATTCCCAATTCCAAATCAGTGGCTGTGAGGGTGAGCTTTCCGCTTTCTGCCGTAAATAGTATTCCTTCTAATATAGGTAAAGTAGTTTTGGAAGGAACGGCTTTTTCTACGATATTTATGCTTTCCGACAGTAAATTTTTCGTAGTTAAAATTCTCATTGTGTATAACCTCCGTTTTTCTATTCTTATAAAGAATAATATAATATTTTTAGTAGTAGTAATAGGGCTTGTTAATTTGTGAAAAAGGATAAAAAGTCATTGATATATATATATTTCCGATGTTTATATCTTGTGGTTAATTTAGTTTTTATTGTTAACCAAAAAGGGATAAATATTTGGAGAAATACTTATTAACAGTTTATCAATAAAATATTAACAATTTATTGGGCTTCTATTTTGTTTTTAAGTTCATCTAATAAAAGTTTAAGCTGGGTGTCCTTGCTGAGTTCTGTAGAAATCTTTTCATGGGCATGCATTATTGTAGTATGATCTCTTCCGAACTCTTCACCTATTTTAGGTAAAGAAAGATCAGTCATCTCCCTGCAAAGAAACATAGCAATTTGGCGTGGATAAACTATTGTTTTTGTCCTTTTTTTTGCATTAAAATCTTCTAATTTTATATTAAAATATTCTCCCACATGTTCTTTTATCAAATCCGCTGTGATTAACTTTTGTTTTTTTGCAGATAAAATATCTTTGAGAGCATCAATAGCCATTTCTTCATTTATTTCCCTATGATATAAAGAAGAAAATGCAATAACTCTTATCAAAGCTCCTTCTAATTCTCTGATGTTTGATTGTATATTATTGGCAATATAAGATAAAACATCATCTGATACCGTTAGATTTTCCAATTTGGCTTTCATTTTTAGGATTGCTATCCGTGTTTCTAAGTCGGGTGCCTGGATATCTGCCAAAAGTCCCCATTCAAATCTGGACCGGAGCCTGTCCTCTAAAGTCAAGATATCCTTTGGGGGTCTGTCGCTAGAAATAACAATTTGTTTGTTTGCTTCATGAAGGGTATTAAAAGTATGGAAAAATTCCTCTTGAGTTCTTTCTTTACCGGCTATAAATTGAATATCATCCATCAATAAAATATCTACATTCCTATATTTATTTCTAAATTCAATATTTCTGTAGTCTCTGATAGAATCAATCAATTCGTTTGTAAAAGTCTCAGATGAAACATACATTATTTTCAAATTTTTGTTTTGGTTTAATATGTAATGTCCTATTGCATGCATTAAATGTGTTTTCCCCAAGCCCACGCCCCCGTATACAAATAAAGGGTTATAGGCTTTTGCAGGAGATTCAGCTACCGCAACGGAAGCGGCATGTGCCAATCTATTGCTGTTTCCTATAACGAAGGTATTGAAGGTATATCTTGGATTTAAAAAGTAATTAAGGTTTCCTTCATTTTGTATGATTCCGCTTTCCGGTTTCTTTTCTTCATCCTTAGTTATTGTAAACTTTATATTGTATTCTTTGCTTGTTGTTTGTTTTAACGCATTTTTTATTAAGGAAGAATATCTGGTTTCTACGATACCTTTTGTAAAATCTTCAGGAACATAAAGGATAAAATCATTTTCATCTGCAGATATAGGGGAGATGGATTTGAGCCATGTATTAAAACTAACTTCCGTCAGTTCGTCTTTAATTAGCTTTAATGTTTCATTCCATATTTCATTATACTGGGGATTCATCGGTATCCTCCTATCTCGAAAAAAATATAATTAGTTCACCGCTGTGTATAAAAAATTATTAAGTTGATATTATAATAATACAGAAGTATTTGTCCACATAGTGAAGAAAAAAATATCAACATATTTTGATGCCGACAATTTAGTGATTTAAAAAAATAAAGGGCTATTTATAAATTGTTATACACATATATATACACATTATGTGTATAAGAAAATAATAAAAATATATTAACTATACTAAAATTATCAAAACATATGATAAAAGCCGTTAAATGCTGCGAATACGGAAACAAAAGGCAGATTTTTCTTCCGCCTTGTTTAAAATTAAGAAAAAATATTATAATGTAAAGAGTTTAAACCGAAACCTCTATAAACATTAACTTTATATTATCAAAATAAGGGTATTAATTCAAATTATTTTTAGAGGTAAATTTCTTTATTAAAAAAGGTGTTTTATGGTAGTCCTTAATCCTTAATAATTGTTTAAAACTGCGGCTTTGGAAATTATAAAAGATTTAATTTCTTGACAGCGAATATTAATATATATATAATTTGTACAGTGGCGCTTATTTGATTTGGAAAATTACTTATTCACATATATGTTAGCTTAGGGGGTGCACCGATTGTTAAGAACTTATCAGCCGAAAAAGAGGCAGAGAAAAAAAGAACATGGATTCAGAAAAAGAATGAAAACTGCTAACGGAAGGCTCGTACTTAAAAGAAGACGAAGCAAAGGGAGAAAAAGACTGACTGCATAAGGCCGCTTATTGTGGCCTTTTTCTCTATGTTATGAATTGAGGAGCATAGAGTATAAACCTTAAGCTTTATATTTTTTTACATTTATGGGTATAAAAGCAATCAAGGCTTATAATATTTATCGGATAGACACTATTGGCGGTGGATACTATGAAAAAAGTAAACAGGATTAAAAAGAACCGGCTTTTTAAAAAAGTTTATAAAAACGGTAGGTATTTTGCGGAAAAATATTTAGTCCTATATATATTAAAGAATAATGAAGAGCATAATAAAGTAGGCTATTCGGTAAGTAAGAAAGTTGGTAACAGTGTAGTACGAAACCGCGTTAAAAGGCTTATGAAGGAAAATTTCAGGAAAATATATGATGAAATAAAACCGGGATACTATATTGTATTTACAGCAAGAGTAGGCAGCAAAGATGCAACTTATTATGATATAGAAAATTCTATGGAAAGAGCCTTAAAACGTGCAAAACTCTTTAATTGGAATGTTAAGAAATGAAATCATTATTTATATTGTTTATTAAAATATATCAAAAGCTAATATCACCATTATTTCCGAATAAATGTCGTTTCATACCAAGTTGTTCTCATTATGCAATTGAAGCAATAAATAAATACGGAGTTTTTAAAGGGAGTATATTGGCTGTAAAGAGGATATTAAAATGTCATCCTTTTAATCCCGGGGGATATGATCCGGTGCCTTAGTAGGCTTAATAATGATTTGATAATAACATAAGTTTATATAAACTTATAAAAAGGGGGAATTCTTTTGTTAGATGTAATCGCGAAGCCGCTTGGATCATTGCTTAAGTTGATTTACGACATGGTTGGTAATTATGGTGTTGCTATTATACTTTTCACAATAATTACTAAAGTATTGCTTTTACCTATTAATATAAAGCAAACCCAATCTACAAAGAAAATGAATGAAATAAACCCAAAGATGAAAGCAATTCAGGCAAAGTATAAAAATGACAAAGAAAAATTGAACGAGAAACTGATGGAACTTTACAAGGAAGAGAAATACAACCCGGCTAGCGGATGTTTACCGTTGTTTATTCAACTGCCCATCATAATAGCTCTTTTTAGGGTGTTGCAGGGTCCTACAAAATATGTTTTTACTCTCGAACAGTTTGATGCCATTTCAAAAAGTTTCTTATGGCTTCCTGATTTAGGTTTGCCTGATAAATTTTATATTTTACCTGTATTATCAGCACTTACTACTTATGTACAGATGAACATGGTTGCGGTTAAGGGTAATTCCGATCCAAATATGAAAACAATGAACATGATAATGCCTCTTATGTTAGGTTGGATAACTATTAAATTCCCCTCCGGCTTGGCAATGTATTGGGTAGTTGGTAATCTATTTACCATTGCACAGCAGTATCTGATGACAAAGAATTTGTTCAACCCTGAAAGGGGGAAATAAAGACGTGAAAAGTGTGGAGAAGACAGCAAAAACAATAGAGGAAGCTATAGAGGCAGCACTTAGCGAACTTGATATAAAAAGAGAAAATGCAAGGATAGAAGTCCTGGAAGAGCCCAGCAAAGGTTTTTTTGGTATTATTGGCACGAAAGAAGCCAGAGTACGGGTAGAAGAGGTTGTGGAAGTAAGGGATAACAAAGAAGAAGCAAAGAAAACGGCCTATGACTTCTTGCGTGGAATATTAAATGCCATGGACGTTAAAGCCGAAATAAGAATAAAAGAAACACCGGAGTGTCTTTATGTGGATCTTACGGGTCCGAGGATGGGGATAATTATAGGAAGAAGAGGGCAAACATTAGATGCGCTTCAATATCTTTTAGCTCTTGCCGTAAATAAAAGAAGAGAAAGAGAAGACTATGTAAAGATTATTCTTGATACGGAAAACTACAGAAAAAAAAG
>CAYXAT010000015.1:12179-24193 GCA_964462065.1 uncultured Clostridiaceae bacterium
AAAGAGAAGACTATGTAAAGATTATTCTTGATACGGAAAACTACAGAAAAAAAAGAGAAGAAACCTTGGTGAGGCTGGCAAATCGCCTTGCCGGCAGGGTAGTCAAAAGCAATAGAAAAGTAGAGTTAGAACCTATGAATCCATATGAAAGAAGAATAATACATTATACATTGCAAAATTACCCGGGGGTTATAACCTACAGTGAAGGTGAAGAACCGTTCAGAAAGGTAATAATAGATTGTAAATAACCCGGATTTACCGGGTTTTTTTATTAAACGAAATGGGGAAGAAAATGTGTTTGAAGATACAATTACTGCTGTAGGAACGGCTCCCGGTGAATCCGGTATAGGAATAGTGAGGATGAGTGGACACTTATCAATAACTATTCTTGAGAATATTTTCAGGGGTAAAAAGGCTAAAGAGGGTAAAGCAATACCAAACAGGCTTATGACTTATGGGCATATAATAGATGATGAAGGCAAAAATGTTGATGAGGTATTAGTAGTCATCATGAAAGGTCCCTATTCTTATACTGCCGAAGATGTTGTAGAAATACATTGCCATGGCGGGATTTTATCTATTAAAAAGATAATTGAATTAGTGCTTAAAAACGGTGCGAGATTTGCCGAACCCGGTGAGTTCACAAAACGTGCCTTTTTAAACGGTAGAATAGATTTGGCACAAGCGGAGGCTGTAATAGACGTAATAACTGCCAAGACAGAAGGCGGTTTGGATAATGCCTTAGGTCAGTTGGACGGTTTACTCTCGTTGCAAATTAAAGAAATTATGGAAGTTTTGATATCAGTTATCACACATATAGAGGCCTCTGTGGACTTTCCCGAACATGATATTGAGGAAATAACCGTAGAAAATGTCAGAGCAAACACAAGTTTGGCCAAAGAAAGAATAAATTTACTATTAGAGACCTATGAAGAGGGAAAAATAAAAAGAGAAGGTTTGAATACCGCTATTGTAGGTAGGCCAAATGTAGGCAAATCATCACTTCTGAACATTCTTTTGAAGGAAAATCGTGCCATCGTGACTGATATACCCGGTACCACCAGAGATATAATAGAAGAGTATTTGAATCTTGGCGGGGTTTTGCTAAAATTAATAGATACGGCGGGGCTGCGCCATACGGAAGACACAGTTGAAAAAATTGGCGTGGAAAGAACAAAGGAAGTCATTACAAAAGCGGATTTGATAATCCTGATACTGGATATATCTGAAGAATTGACAAAAGAAGATCGTGAGATTATAGAGTTGACAGAGGATAAAGATGTTATTGTGGTAGGCAATAAGATAGATTTAAGAGTAAATGATGATTTAAAAGAAATCGAAAAGCAATTTAATAAGGATAGATTAGTTCTTATATCAATAAAGGAATCAGACGGAATAGAAAATTTAAAGAAGACTATTGTAGATACTGTTTATGGCGGCAATGTAAAGCATAAAAGCAGCTCCTTGGTGTCAAACATCAGGCATAAAGATTTGTTAGAGAAGGCGAAGGATAGTCTGGAAAAGGCTTTGGAAGCTATTGCGCAAAGCATACCCGTGGACTTGGTATCCCTTGATATAAAGGATGCCTGGAGGTATTTGGGGGAAATAACAGGGGATACAGTTGAAGAAGATATAATAAATGAAATTTTCAGCAGATTCTGTATCGGTAAGTAACTGTAACGAGGTGAGAAAATGCAATATTATGGGGGAGAATATGATGTAATAGTTATAGGGGCAGGGCACGCAGGCAGCGAGGCAGCTTTGGCATGCGCAAGAATGGGAATGAAGACTTTGGTAACCACTATAAATCTGGACAGCATAGCCCTTATGGCTTGTAACCCTTCTTTAGGAGGGCCTTCCAAAGGAAATTTGGTCAGAGAAATAGATGCCCTGGGCGGGGAAATGGGTTTAAATATAGATGCTACCATGATTCAGATAAGAGAGCTTAATACTAAAAAAGGACCTGCGGTAAGGGCACTTAGGGCGCAGGCCGATAAAAAGAAATATTCGCTTCGCATGAAAAAAGTTCTTGAAGAACAGGATAATTTGTTTATAAAAGAGACAGAGATTTGTGAAATCCTTGCTGAAGACAATAAAGTAACCGGTGTCATAACAAATCTTGGCGCTATTTTTCACTGCAAGGCTGTAATCATTGCTGCCGGGGTATTTCTAAACGGAAAAATAGTAATAGGTGATGTCAGCTACGAGGGCGGCCCCAACGGTCTGTTTCCTGCGAAGAAATTAACCGGGAGCTTGAAGAAACTGGGTTTTGAAATAAGAAGATTTAAAACCGGCACGCCTGCAAGAATAAACATGAAAACAGTGGATTTCAGCAAGATGATAGAACAGCCCGGGGATGAAAGAATACAAAGCTTCTCTTTTATGACTGAAGATTTGAAATTGGAGCAAAAAAGTTGTTGGCTAACTTATACCAACCAAGAAACTCATAATATCATAAAGGAAAATCTTCACCGCTCGCCTCTTTATACCGGCGGCGTCGAAGGAGTGGGAGTCAGGTATTGCCCTTCCATAGAAACGAAGATAGTTACTTTCCCCGATAAGAACGCCCATCAGATATTTATTGAGCCTGAAGGTTCCGATACATACGAAATGTATGTACAGGGAATGTCCTCAAGCTTGCCGGAGGATGTCCAAAGACAAATGATTAAAACTGTACCAGGAATAGAGAACGCCCATATGATGAGGACGGCTTATGCTATAGATTATGACTGCATAAACTCCACGCAATTGAAGCTTAATTTAGAAGCAAAACATGTGAAGGGATTGTTTTTTGCCGGACAAATAAACGGCAGTTCCGGATACGAAGAAGCCGCTGCCCAAGGGCTAATGGCAGGTATAAATGCAGTTTTAGGCATCAGAGAAGAGGAGCCTTTTATACTTCATCGTTCGGAGGCTTATATCGGTGTACTGATAGATGATTTGGTTACAAAAGGAACCAACGAGCCTTATAGAATGATGACTTCCAGAGCGGAATATCGTTTGATTTTGAGGCAGGACAATGCAGATATGAGACTTACAGAAAAGGGTTATAAAATCGGTCTGGTTTCAAGAGAAAGATATAAAAGATTTATAAATAAGAAAAACAATATAGAAAATGAAATAAACAGACTGAAAAGCACGACCATAGGTGCAAATGCAAAAGTAAAGGAATATTTGATGCGATATAAAAGTGCGGAGATAAAATCAGGAATAAGCTTGTATGAGCTGTTAAAAAGACCTGAAATATCTTATCTATCCTTTAATGAAATAGATGACAGCATGCCGGATTTAACCTATGGTGAAGCCGAGGCAATAGAAATACTGATAAAGTATGAGGGTTATATAAAAAAACAAATTCAACAAATTGAGCAATTTAAAAAGATGGAAAACAAAAAACTGTCTTCCCTGATAGACTATAACTCAATAAGAGGATTGTCCATGGAAGCAAAGCAAAAGCTATCGGATATAAAGCCGGAAAGTATCGGCCAAGCATCCAGGATTTCCGGAGTCTCGCCGGCGGATGTTTCGGTTCTGTTAGTATATTTGGAACAAAGACGAAGGTTATAAGGTGGAGAGGATGGAAAGTAAGTTATTCTTAGAAAAAGGTTTTGAAAAACTCGATATAAAATATGATGAGAAGACTATAGTTGATTTAATTAACTATAAGAACATTCTTTTAGAATGGAACGAAAAGATAAACCTGACATCTATCACCGATGAAGAAGAAATCTTTGTAAAGCATTTTTTTGATTCCGCAACCTGCATGGCTTCCGGATATATAAAAAATGATTCAAGGATAATAGATATAGGAACGGGGGCGGGATTTCCGGGTGTTGTTCTAAAAATCCTTAACAAAGACATAAAGCTTACTTTATTGGATTCTTTGAAGAAAAGGACAGTATATTTAGAAGATTTGGTTTCAAAGCTCAAATTAAACGGCATAAAAATCATACACGGGAGAGCGGAAGAATTAGGAAACAAGAAGGAACATCGGGAAAAATACAACGTAGTGTTATCCCGGGCGGTGGCATCTTTAAACGTGCTTTTAGAATACTGTTTACCTTTTGTTAAGGTAGGGGGCTTCTTTCTGTGCCAAAAAGGTCCTAAATATGAAGAAGAGTTAAAGGACTCTGATAAAGCACTGAAAGTTTTGGGAGGTAAAATAGCGGATATCTTGGAATTTACTTTGCCCAACAGTGACATTACACACTATATTCTTGTGGTGGAAAAGCAATTAAAAACACCCGCAAAATTTCCAAGAAAACCGGGAAAACCGTCGCAAAATCCTATATTTTGATTTATAATTACGCATTTCATTACCTTTTAGCGTTTAAAGGCGAGAGATACTTATCTTATTAAGAAGGAAGATATTATTATTTAGCGAATAAATAAAGTAATAATAGTTTTATGCTTGAGGGGCTGATTTTGTTGAGTGAAGTTAAAGAAATAATAAGAATACCTATAGAAGATATAACGCCAAATCCATATCAACCGAGAAAGGATTTTAACAAATCAAATCTGGTTGAGTTATCGGAATCGATAAAGCAATACGGGATATTGCAGCCAATAAATGTGCGAAAAATTGGTGATTCAGGGTATGAGCTTGTCGCCGGGGAAAGAAGACTGAGAGCTGCTAAGCTAGCCGGTCTTAAAGAGATACCGGCTATTATTATTGAAATAATAGAGCAGGATTCTGCAATAATTTCTTTAATAGAAAACTTGCAAAGAGAAGACTTAAATTTTTTTGATGAGGCAGAAGGCTATTATAATTTGATAAACGACCACGGTTTGACACAGGAAGAACTGGCAAGAAAAGTCGGAAAAAATCAATCCACAGTAGCGAATAAGATCAGACTTTTGAAGCTGCCTGATACCGTTAGAAAAGGAATCCTGGAGCATGGCTTGACGGAAAGGCATGCACGGGCGTTATTGAAATTGCCGGACGATAAAACGCGGGAGAAGGTTTTAAAAAATGTAATAAAGGAATCGTTAAACGTTAAAAGAACCGAAGATATAATAGAAAAATTAATCTGCGAAGCTGCTGTGGACATGGATATACAAGGAGGAAGAAGAATCAAAGGCAAAATGCAATACAATATCTATGTCAATACATTTAGAAATGTATATAGACAAGTCATAAAAAGCGGTTTCAAAATGCAATACAATCAGGTAGATAAAGGTGATTATGTAGAAATAAAACTGACAATACCAAAGAAGTAATATGTTTCGAATAATCTTAACCCACAAAAAATATATCCCTTTACGGAACAGTACGGGGGATGTTCTCTATTAACTATTAACAAATCATCTTACAGGACATTAAATCAAGGGTTATATTTTCTGCAATAAAATCAAAATCCCCATAATAATAAAAATCATTCCTGCAGCGTTTTGTATAAATTCCGGCGGTATATATTTGGTTATAACACCACCGGCACAAGCAGCCAACGCTGATGCTACAACAAGAGCGAGGCTTGAACCTAAAAAAACAGGCAAAGGAGATCCACATTTAGCTGACAATAGCATGGTTTCCAATTGCGTCTTGTCTCCCAATTCTGCGACAAATACCAACCAAAAAGTAGTGAATATAATTTTTCCCATACAAATCCCCCGTCTAAACAATTCGGTTTATCGTTTTTCGCCAAAGAAAACTAAACCGAACCTTTATTTAATATGTAACAATTTCATTATACATAGAATTTAAAACTTAATAAAGATTATTATATATTATTCAATAGTCCTTTATTATATTAAAACTTTGTTATAATATAGATATATAATCAGGGGGTGATATTTTGTCAAAATCTATCGCAATATTTAATCAGAAAGGTGGCGTGGGCAAAACTACTACGGTGGTAAACCTATCTGCATGCCTTTCAAGTCTTGGTAAAAAGATATTAATGATTGATATAGACCCCCAAGGTAATACTACAAGCGGTGCGGGAATAGATAAAAACAATTTAAAGTATTCAATATATGATATGCTAATAAACAATATTCCGCCAAGGGAATGTATTATGTCGACAGCAATGGATAATTTATATATAATACCGTCTTCCGTTCAGTTGGCAGGTGCGGAGATAGAATTAACGGAATACAAGCAAAGAGAATTAAGACTTAGAGAATGTATAAAGGATCTGGTCGTTGATTACGACTTTGTTTTTGTTGACTGTCCGCCATCCTTGGGGTTACTTTCCGTAAATGCCCTTTCAGCCGTGGATAGCGTTTTGATACCGATTCAATGTGAGTATTATGCTCTTGAAGGGGTTAGCCAGTTGATGAACACTTATAAATTAGTGAGAGAAAACTTAAATAGAGACTTAGAAATTGAGGGTGTGGTTCTTAGCATGTTTGACGGTAGGACAAACCTTTCAATTCAAGTCGTGGAAGAAGTAAAAAAATATTTTAGAGGCAAGGTATATACTACTTTGATACCGAGAAACGTTAAATTGGCTGAAGCACCAAGCCACGGTTTGCCGATAATTGAATATGACCCCAGGTCTAAAGGGGCAGAAGCTTATATGGAATTGGCGGAAGAATTTATTTATTTAAGTGAGGATGTGGTTTGATGGCAAAAAAGGCAAAGGCCTTAGGGAAAGGGTTAGGGGCGTTGATACCTGAGAATAAAGAAATTAAAGAAAGCGGTATTATTGAATTAAAGATAACGGATATTGTCGCAAATGAGGGGCAACCGAGGAGAAGCTTTGAAGAGGATGCATTAAAAGAGCTTTCAGAATCTATAAAAGAGCATGGTGTAGTGCAGCCCATAGTGGTGAGAAGAGATGAAGGCGGTTATGAAATTGTTGCCGGAGAGAGAAGATGGAGGGCAGCAAGGCTGGCAGGGCTCAAGACTATACCTGCGGTTATTAAAGAGTATAATAGAGTAGAAGCAATGGAAATAGCCTTGATTGAAAATCTGCAAAGAGAAGATTTAAACCCCATTGAAGAAGCAAATGCATATCGAATGCTTATAGAAGAACATAAAGTGTCCCAGGAAGAAATAGCAAGAAGAATAGGTAAAAGTAGGCCAAAGGTTGCAAATACGCTGAGGCTTTTGAATTTAAATGAAGAGGTTAGGGAACTTTTGGTTTCCGGTGAGCTCACTGCCGGGCATGGCCGGGCATTGTTAACAATAACAAACGAGAATAAACAACGGGAAATGGCAAAGAGGATTATAAATGAAGGTTTAAATGTAAGGCAAGCTGAGAGTATTTCGCAAAAGAAGTCTTCCGCAAGGATAAAGAAGTCGAAGGCTCCGGAAATTATTGAAGTTGAAGAAAAACTGAGAGATATATTACATACAAAAGTAAGTCTGTCTCATGGGAGAAAAAAAGGTAAGATTGAAATAGAATACTATAGCTTAGATGATTTAGAAAGAATAATTAACCTGATAGAAAAGAAATAAGAGGAGATGTATTATGAAACAATATATTATTTCTTCTTTTATATCTAAATACGGCGGCGGAAATAAGGCAGCTGTTGTGTTGGACGACAGGGGACTGGAACCGGAACAAATGCTTGGCATCGCAAAAATGAATAACCTCTCGGAAACGGCATTTATAAATTTGGAAAAATCCGATAAAGTAAACTATGAAATAAGATACTTCACCCCCTCTGAGGAAGTGGATATTTGCGGGCATGCAGCGCTGGCATCTTTTTATATATTAGATAAAACAGGAAAGATTAGCTTTGATGAAGTATTTCACAAAACAAAGGCAGGAAGATTGAGGGTAATAAAAAAAGAAAATATGTATTTTGTTCAAATGAAGGCCCCGGAAATCGGTGATTATTTTTCCATTGATGAAGTTATAGATTTTACTACTTTAAGAGCAGAGGATATTTTACTGAATAAAAAGGGAAACGTTTCAATAGTATCAACAGGGTTAAAAGATGCTATCATAGAGGTTTCATCATTGAAGGCTTTAAAAGAAATGAGGATAAACAAAGAAAGAATGATTTATCATTGCAATAAGAAGAACATAATAGGTGCGCATATTGTTTCACGTGAAACAATTGAAAAAGATTCAGATTTTATTGCAAGAAACTTCGCGCCTGCCGTGGGCATAGATGAAGAATCTGCCACAGGGACATCTAATGCATCTTTGATTTATTACATGATACATGAAGGCTTGGCAGAAGAGAAAGAAAGGGCTTATAAAATAGAACAGGGCTATTTTATGGAAAGCCCAAGCAATATACATGTATACACTCTTTTTAAAGATTCGATAGAAATATATGTTGGTGGAAAAGCACAGGTTGTTGAAATAGAAGAAATCGGGGTTTAAGTATTATTAACCACTATGATAGGCAGTAAAAGATAAAAATACTCTTACTAAACAGGTGCAAGAAATAGTTTATTACAAAGTTGGTTCTATAGAATGTTTCACGTGAAACATTAGCCGGAAAACGACTGTTTCGAATAGATTGCAGTTTTTAGTAAAACTAAAACAAGTAAAAATTTTTACATATACCAAAGTAAGAACTAATAAGTAGACACTTTTAAAGACTTAAAACAGGCATATAGAATATCGGTTTTGAAAATATAATTGAAAAGCTGAGGAGAAAAATAATGGACGAGTTAATTGCTTTATTTAAAGACAATCTCATGTATACAATTTTATGTTCTGCTCTAATATTGTTATTAATATGGAATGTAATTATTTCGATACAATTGGGCAGATTAAAAGGGAAATATAAGTATTTTATGCGGGGCTCTAAAAATGCCAATTTAGAACAAATAATAGATGATTATATGCATAGCATAGACAATACGGCGGGCAAGCTGGATATCATAGGCGATGATCTCATGAATTTAAAGGATAGAATGGATAGATGCATACAAAAATGCCACATAATAAGATATAATGCTTTTTCAAACACGGGAAGCGATTTAAGCTACTCTATCGCACTCTTAGACAGTTATAATAATGGTTTTATTCTGTCTTCAATCTATGGCCGTGATGAGAGTGTTACTTATGCAAAGCCTATTGAAAGCGGCAAGTGTAGCTATCCTTTATCTGTGGAGGAGGAAATCGTTTTAAACAGATGCCTAAAAGTAGTTCTTTAGTATAATACCGTCTTGATGAGAAGATAATATCATTGGAGGCGGTATTGTGATTGTTGAGATAGAAAAAGGGCTTGAAGGCATAAAGGAAGAGCTTGAAAAAAGGGGTTACAAAACTTTTTATTCCGGAGAGGATAAAATCGCCGATGCTATTTTATACAGCGGTGAAGATTTCCCCCGAGTTTCATATGACAGGCCTTATATTGAAGTGTTATCTGCTAGAAATAATAGAAGCTCCCGCGGAGCCTTGTTAATAAATGTCGATAAGAAAGATATAGATGAAATAGTATTCATATTAAACAACAGAAGGTATAGTCCATTATTCTAATTTTCCATTATGCTCGATTGCGGCATTAAATTATTGCTTCTATGCTTCCACAGATTGTGTCTTATGCCTCCCGCTATAATATTGGCCATGCTCATTACCAGACTTAACCGTGTATTTTGAAGTACCATCACTTCCATAAAACCTCCTACGTTTACAACTCCGGTTATACTTATATCACCTATGGAAGGCAGTTTTTTGTTTAATCCCGCTCCCGGATACAATGGTCCGTCTTTTATATTTATATATCCTATCCTGTCTACTTTTCCAAGGCAAGCATCAATGGCAATAACAAAAGGGTTTTGGAAACTTTTAAGTTTATGCAAATAAGAACTTAAATTTTTAGCATGAACAGGTTCATCCAAAGAACCAAACACATGAACATTTTCTATTTTTATATCTCTCAGTTTATGGCCTACCAAAGGGCCAAGGCAATCCCCCGTTGATCTGTCAGTTCCGATGCACAGAATAATTGTATCCGTATAGCTGTTATAGTAGGTTTTATTCATGACATCGGTAAATCGTTCCGTAAAACTTATATAAGAAAAAGGTTTTGAAATATCTATTGACTCGTCAAATGCCATTCAATCCTGCTCCTTTTCTTTGGTATATTTTAAAGAACTATCGCTGCGCAAGATACTTGTTATTAAGTATATCCAAGTTTGTAAACTCTAATACCGCTAATATGAAAAAGGGTATAAAAATGTTATAATAATCTTATCAACTTATAATATTAAAAAAACTTTCATTGAAAAATATTTATCGAAACATTTTATTAAATAGACGATGGGCCGGTATGCGCATAACAATTGTAATTAACAGTAACCCATTTTTAAATCGGAGGTCTTTATGAGAAAAAAAGCATCTTTAGCATTTATTTTTATTATTATATTGTTTATTGCAATGTTATTTTTGATATTTAATAAAGGAGAAAAAGCTTCTAATGGTAAAAGAGTGAAAAGACTTAATCTGTCTATGCAGGTGACCCCGATTTCAAATAGCAGTTTGTTGTTGTTTGATAATGGTATACTTATTGAGGGCGAAGGAACAAATATTAAGGCTAGGGGAATGGATGGCGGTAGCTTATGGAGCTCAAGTTTAGAAAACAAAATTAAAGATATAATACGCTGCGGCGAAAATTTAATCGTAGTTACGGAAAAGAACAGTTTAATAACTTTAAATAATTCCGGTAAAAGGTTATGGCAGTATGAAATGCCTATAACACCGGCATCAATACTATCAGACGGTAGAAATAGTTTCATCATTCAATATAATTGGAAAGAGCATAACACTTTCGAGATTTTTAACGCGGAAGGAGAAAAGTTGTGCACGGGGATTATAGGAAATGCACAAATTCTATCTTATGATTCGTTTTCTGAAAAGCTTTTTACCGTATCCCTATTGGATATTTTATCAGACCAAGCATTGAGCAAGGTAGCAACGTATGATAATAGCGGTGAGATACTTTGGGCAATTAATTGTGATAATGTAATCGCCGGAAAAGTAAAGTACGGAGCCGGTGATCAAGTATTTATTGCAGGAGAAAGTTTTATTAAAAAATACAATTCTAAAGGAAACATGTTATGCGATGCTACTTTTGATGAAAACATCAGCAGTATTGCTATCTCAGAATCCTTATCTGTTGTAATAATAAAAAGGTCTGGATTTTATGAAATAGTTACTTTTGATAAAAATCTAAATCAGCTGGGAGCTGTGGCTACAAAAAATAAGCCTGACGGTATATTTGCATCTAAGGATGAGTATTTAATTTACAATAAGGACAACCTTTCCATAGCTAACAAGTACGGTAAATTTACGGCATTATATGAATCAAACATTGATATCAATGATGCGTATATACATAATGATGGAAATACATATATAATGTCAAATAGAATACTTTTGAAGTTGATACGTTAAGGGGAGTATGGTATGAACTGGGTTGATTATACCATTTTGATAATCATTGTTGTAAGCGTGCTTTATGGCGCTGCAAGGGGGCTTATTCATAGCCTATTTAAGCTGGTGGGATTTATAGCTTCAATAGTTGTGACAAGGCTTTATTACGGCTCAATTGCAAAACTGATAATTGAGAATACAAGCATTGTTGCTAAAATTAATAATAGCCTTGCTCTAAAAGGTGAAAACTTAAACCTCTTCAGTGTCTTACCTGTTGGGAAAATGACCGATGACTTTCAAAGTTATATTGTCATGGTAATTATAAATTGTATTGCACTTTTTGCAACATTTATTGTAGTAAAGTTAGCGTTAACTCTATTGGAACTACTGTTAAAAGAAGTTTTTAAATTACCGGTTTTAAAAACCGTAAACTATAGTGGCGGTGCATTGTTTGGCTTGATTGAGTCTGTTTTTTTGCTTTTGCTTATTTTTGCTTTGGCAATACCGCTATCGAATCTGGATAGGTTTTCTTTTATAGGAGCTTCGATAGAAGAATCATTATTTGCCAGGTATTTTTATGCTTATAATTTTATTTTGAAATGGTTATTTGACAGCGCTTTGAGTATTATACTGTAATTAAAGGGAGTGATAGTATTGAGCAGAAAAGGCACGATATTAGGAATTATATTGATTATATTGGGTATAGGGTTTTTCTTAAACAACTTC
>CAYXAT010000016.1:0-23841 GCA_964462065.1 uncultured Clostridiaceae bacterium
GATATTAGGAATTATATTGATTATATTGGGTATAGGGTTTTTCTTAAACAACTTCATTGTATCAAAAAGCTATGCCACTATATTGATAGGTTTGTTTATTCTTTTTCTTTTTTATCAAAAAAGACAGAATGTATTTTTGATAATAGGATTGTTTTTGGCAGGTACGGGATTATTAACTGTTTTAAATGATTTAAATATTTTCACTTTTAAAGTAAAAGGGGAGTATTTATTGATTCTTTTGGGAGTTATGTTTATAACGCTATATTACTCAAAGAAAAACATAGGCTTTTTATTCCCCGGAGCTATACTTGTTTCATTGGGAAGCTATATTCATTTTATCAATTTTTACAACCGCCAGGACCTATGGCCTTGTTTTTTTATATTATTAGGGTTAGCTTTTTATTTCATTTACTTCGCCGCTTTTTATGGTGGGGACAATTGGCCGTTGGTTATCGGAACAGTGTTTAATGTGTTGGGAATTGTGTTATTAGGTTTTAGTTACAATATTATAAATTGGAAAACACTTCATTATGCACGATATATTTTGCCCCTTGCTTTGGTATATATAGGAGTTTTACTCTTGCTAAGGATAATTAGGAGACGGGCAAACGATAGTTGAACGATATTTTGAACAGTAGATGAACAGTAGGAGAACAATTGTAGAACGATTGTTTAACGATAGTTAGGCAATAGTGAGTTTATCTTTCTATGCTAGGATTACTAAGAGCCCTCAGATGATAGGAGCGGACGACTCTGCCCGCCCGTGATACAGCAGGATTCTTCAGTCGCAGGCTCCTTCAGAATGACAACTTGAGCGGAAAGATTAAGTTTTCTCTATTCGTGTTATTCTATGTTAGGAAGAATCTTAATGCACAGCAATAAAGACTCTTCACTCACTTCGTTTAGAGGGACATACTTTGACACTGTCTTTTAATGTTGCAGGGGAAGAGCAAGCTCACCCCTGCTAACCAACTAACCGACTTTCCACATCCCGCTCTCCACTTTCTGCTAACCAACTTTTCCAACTAACCAACATAGCGTAGATTTATTCTTTTGAAATATTGATGGATGAATTAGTTGTCGAGGCTGATATCAAAATTTTCTTATCAATTAAATCGTAATTTTTGGCCGTTACAATGGTTTCCTTTTTCATATTATCATCGTTTTCCTCGAAAATATAAGAAGGTTCAAGGTTTGTCAGATTCACATTACCCAAGGAAGTTGCTGCACTTATTTTATATGCGGTATCCTCACTATCAGGCAAAAGGATGATAATCCTTCCGTTTGTCGTTTCTGTAACATAATGTGCCTCACCCGGTTCTATAGAAGTGATTTTATTTAAGCTGATATAGTTATTGCTTGTTAGAGTGCTTAGGCTGCAAAAGGATGAATCCATAACTTCTATTCCTGCGTTGGAAGTTACAATTGAAGCAGAGGATGCAAAGGTTCCTTCAATTTGGATTTTCCCATTATTTGTTTTTGCTAAGAGCTCACCTATATTGCATTTCTCTATTTCGATTTTGCCGTTTGTTGTTATAACTTTTAACACTGAGGCATGCATATCTTTAAGTTGGCACTTTGAGTTTGTCGTATCTATTGTAAATTCTTTAATATTTTCCGGAACCATGATATCAAGCTTGCCCCATACATTTACCGGGAATCTGGTAACAAAACTTATCAAATCGTCCATTGTTCTCAATTCAATATAATCGTCTATATTGATCGTATCATCGAATAAATTTAAGACCAATTTCATTGAGATTTCCTGAAGGTCTGTTTTATCGACTGTAACCCTAATGTTTTGTGTATTGAGTTTGATGCCTAAATCATCATTTGTAATGGGAAAAGTATAAGTCTTGGTTATTGTATTATACTTTTCAATATTCTTTATGCCGCTATTTATATAACCGACCATTTTGTCCGCGAACTTAACTGCAGCGTCTGCAAAATCGTTGCTCACGTTCTCTACTTTTGAAATAAAATCCGGGCCGAACTTTTCTGCGAACTTCTCCGCTTTTTTGCTTATTTCATTTATGGTCTGGTTTAATCTTTTGGAAGCTATATCTCTATCAAAATGCCCGGGTTCCTGCCTTTTACCTTTTTCGAGGGCATTTAGCAATCTCAGAGCTTCTTCTGTATTTATTTTACCTTCTTCCAGCATCTTTAGAATTAATAATTTTTCTTCCATATAAATGACCTCCTATTCACTTAATAAACTGATTGCCTCATCAGCGGTTATTTCACCATCATAAAGCTTCTTCAAAACTTCTTTTTTATAATTGTTTATTTGGGGTTCCCTTTTATAACCTAATGCCTCAACTAGGTTTTCAAGTTTGCCTTTTACAGTAGGATAAGAAATCTTCATATCCTTTTCAATTTCTTTAATATTGCCTCTGTTTTTTATGAATATCTCCGCAAAGTCTTTTTGCTCTTTTGTTAAATAGCAAAATTTACAAAGCCGAAAGTTACCCTCAACGACGGTATCGCATGAGCTGCAGCCAAGCTTAATGACATCTAAATCTTCGGAACAAACAGGGCATTTACCAATCACTTCTTTTTTCATATAGTCAACTCCGTTTCCTTGTTTAAATCAAGTATTATAAGCAAAAGTCATTTTTGTTGTCGCTTAATCCATATTCTACATGTTTAATTAAAATAGTCAATAGAAGTATTAATAAAGTTAATGTATATATTAATATATTTAAGTAAATACAAATAGTTGATTAGATTATAAAAATTACTGCCGATGATTTGTTTGTATATTTTCTGTTATAATAAAAACCCATTTAAAAGCGATACAGTTCAGACGTACCATAATTTTGATGTAGATTTTTATATTTGCCACAATTACCGGGTTATAAGTCTAATAGTCTATAAGCTTATTACGGGCGAAATTAAACTCTCCCTGTTAAAGTATTGAAGCATTATTCCTGTAGCCATAAATGATTTCGCTTATCCTCTGTATTGCTAACAGACTCTATGGTTTTCTACAACGTAATCTTTAGCATATACTAATAATCCGCGGAAGAGAATGAATATTATGCAATGTGTAAATCGTGATTTAAAAGCAGGTATTAAGATAGATAATTCTATTTTGGCATTACAAAAAAACCTTTTACATTATATAATATTAAAAAAGAGCGTATATCATTTTTATGTTAATTATAAAAAACGAAGGAGTTGAAAGGCAATGAGGGAAATAGACGGAAGAGGGTTAGCATGCCCGCAGCCGGTGATACTTACCAAAAAAGCTTTGGAAGATATAAGTGAAGGTGAGATAATCACAATTGTAGATAATGAAGTTGCTGTGGAAAATGTTAAAAGATTGGTTACAAGCTTGGGTTTGGTGTACGATATTGATGAGAAAGAAGGCTTTTATTATATCAAGATCATCAAAAAGGCCGGAAATGAAAAAAACATATCCGAATCTAGAGATGATTTCGCTATAATTATTGGAAGTGATAAACTGGGTCGCGGTGATGATGCCCTGGGTGAGGTCTTGATGAAGAGCTATATTTATTCATTAACCGAGGTTACACCTTTACCGAAAACCATAGTATTTTTAAACGCCGGTGTAAATTTGGCTGTTAAGGATTCCCCTGTTTTGGAAAGCTTAAAAAAGCTTTATGAGTCCGGGGTTGAGATAATAAGCTGCGGCACTTGTCTTGATTATTACGATTTGAAAGAGAAGCTAAACATCGGCATAATAGGGAATATGTATTCTATAGTTGAAGTAATGCACAGTAGTGGAAAAATAATCACCTCAGGATAACAATTTATAAGTATTGGATAGAGTAATTTCAAATAGAGGAGGTGCATTGCCATTGTTGGACTTTACTTATGCTTCGGCAGGCAACTATATTAAAATAGGATTAAAGTTACTCTTTATAATTGTTTTTTGGAGGCTTGTAATTGCATTATTCAATAAAATAATACATAATTTTTTTAAGCTTTCGCCGAAGCTTAAGATGGATGAAAAAAAGGCTAACACTTTAATCGGTATAACGAAAAGCCTAACAAAATACACCGTTTATATAATCATGATTATATCCGTGTTAAATGTTTTAAACATACCAACACAGTCAATACTTGCAGCGGCAGGGTTAGGCGGGCTTGCCATAGGGTTCGGGGCGCAAAATCTTGTTAAAGATGTTATTTCCGGATTTTTTATTTTGCTTGAGGATCAATATGCGGTGGGAGATTATATCAGCATAGATGATGCGACCGGGACAGTGGAAAATATGGAGCTTAGGACTACAAAAGTCAGAGCCTTTAACGGTGATTTGCATATAATACCCAACGGGGATATAAAAAAAGTTATAAATCATAGCAGGGGTAATTCTTTGGCAATAATAGATGTAGCCATAGCTTACGAAACAGATATCGCCAAAGCCATGGAGGTTCTTAAAAAAATTGGAATTGATTATTTTGAAAAAAATAAGCATACGGTTGTGGAACAGCCGAAAGTATTGGGGATAACTAAGTTTGCGGAGTCGGATTTGAATATCAGGATGATAGCCAGAACTTTTCCGTTGAAGCATTGGGCTGTGGAAAGAGAGATTAGAAAAAAAGTAAAAGAAGCCTTTGAAGAGGGCGGGATAGAAGTGCCTTATCCTAAAAGGGTTATTAGGAACATATGAAGGATATTATGTGTTAAAAGAGGTGATATTTTATGGGCAGCTATTATCCTAAAAAATATAATATTGGTGATATTGTTGAAACGAGAAAAGTGCATCCTTGCGGCAGTAAAGAGTGGGAAGTTATCAGAGTGGGAGCGGATTTTAAAATAAAATGTATCGGTTGCGGAAGGGTAGTTATGCTTCCTCGGGTGAAGTTTGAAAAATCGGTTAAAAAGGTAATTAAATCTGCAGAACCGGAAGAAAGTGAGCAATACGAGGAAACGTGATTATGCTAAGTATACGGAGTAAGTTAACGTAACATTGATTTACTCCGTAATCAATCCTAATTGATGTACCACCTGCAAAGGATCCTGTGCAGTTTTTCCAAGTTCATATGTCCTTACTTTTAAAACTTCTCCAAAAGCATGTCTGTCGTAATTATACTTTAGTAATTTCTGTTATTAAAGTATTCTGCCAGTCGCTTAATTTTTAATTTGTTTTGTTTCAATTTATTGTTAAGTTCTATAGCTAATAAAGTCGCAATTACATTTACTAATGAGCTTGGTGCAGTCATAGAGTTATAAAATATAGTGCTTGATGTTTGGCAAGTAAGTAAAATATCAGAGAATAATGCCGGAGGTGAAATTGCTTTATCGGTTATGCATATTATTTTGCTTCCTAAACTTTTAACGCACTTTGCTAAATCACCTAAGGATTGTGAGTAATTCGGGAAAGAAAAGATTATAAAGACATCATCTTCGTTGCAATTCAATAACTTTCTGGGCAAAAGATTTATATTTTCCATTTTTATAAGTTCTGATTCAATACATAGAAAATCCAACCTTGTTTTTAGAATTTTTGCTACAGGTATAGTTATACCTCTTGCAGCTAAGTGAACTTTTTTAGAAGCTAGAATTATCTCAATTGCTTGTTTAATGCTATCATAATTAATGTGTTTTAAACTCTCGTTTACCAGGGTTATTTCATTTTCTATTACTTTTTGCAACATATTATCTATCGAATTAGGTATACTTTCATAATCCAGTCTTACTACATTTTTAGGTAATATCATAGACTGAAGATAATTCTGGCAATCTTTTTTAAAATCGCTGAAAGTATTGTATCCAATTTTTTTACAAAATCGAACGACTGTAACAGCAGTTACATCTGCTTGCTCGCTTAATTCATTGAGGGATAAAAAACTCCCGATATCCTCTCTACTTAATATAAAATCAGCTATCTTCTTTTGTGCTTTACTGAGAATAGAATATTGGTTTTTAATATTTTCTATGGGGTTAGTTAAATGATGCCTTTCCATAATAACCTCCGTATAGTAATAGTTTCATATAAACATTATATATTACAATGTAAAAAGGTTCAATAAAAACACTCATTATAGTATAGAATATTATTTAAAGGAGTTTTAAAAGTATATAAGACGACATAAAGTATTAAATAGAATTGTTATATAAGTATTAATTAGTGCATATATTTATATACTACAGGAAAATAAGTATATTAAATAGTTTACTTTTTATATGTTTTATGATACTCTTAATTTATAAAATATCTAAAGGGGGATAAAAAATGAAAAGGAGATGCTTACTGTTCTTGCTATGTATGACATTGGTATTTGTTACTGCTTGCACTAAAGAACAGCCAATAAGCGGGGAGATTGAGGGAGAGACAGAGGTTGCAGCGGTTAAAGAAGATTTGTTGGTAGCAATAAGAGCTGAACCGGCAACATTGGATCCTCATAATAGTACTGCTTTGGCTAATTTTGCATTACAGCGTGTTGTATACGATACTTTGGTTGCACAAGATGAAAATGGCTCTATTATTCCATGCTTAGCAGAAAAATGGGAAGTTATAGACGAAAAAACAATCCGATTCTACTTAAGAGACGATGTTTATTTTTCGAATGGCGAAAAGCTTACTTCTGAAGACGTAAGGTATTCCTTGGAACGTTCAACATTGGAAAGAGGAAGTGCATCAATGTTTTCTGCATTTGACGGAGAAAATACAGAAGCAATAGATGAATTGACAATAGATATAAAAGTAAAATATCCGTTTGCTCCGATTTATAATTATCTTGCTTCGTCAAGAGGCGATATTATAAATAAAAAGGCCATGGAAGAAATGGGCGGTGAGGAGTATGGTAGAAACCCTGTTGGCACGGGAGCCTTTATTCTTAAAGATTGGATTACAGGTGACAGTTTAGTTTTGGAAAGAAACGAAAATTATTGGGGGGATAAACCGGTTTACAGTAAACTCGTATTTAGGATTATAACAGAACAGACAAATAGAGCAATTGAGCTGGAGACAGGCGGTGTTGATATAATCTATGATGTTGCTTTTAATGATGTCGACCGTTTAGAGAAAAATGAGAATACGAAAGTAATTAAAGGACCGGGTTATAAATTTTCTTACATAACTATGAACATGTCGCTAAAGCCCTATGATGATATCAGGGTTAGGGAGGCTTTAATTATTTCTTTAAACATGGAAGATATTGTTGAGTCTGTTTATCAAGGGAGTGCAAAATTAGCTGATTCATTAATGGCTCCTACTGTTTTTGGATATAAAAAGGTAGGACCATATGAATATAATCCTGAAAAGGCGAAACAGCTCTTAAAAGAAGCAGGTTATGGAGATGGTTTAGAAGTAGTTTTGATGACAAATGAAGATAGAAACTTTATGGATGTAGCCGAAATAGCGCAAAATATGTGGAAAGAAATCGGTATAAAAACGGACACACAAATAATGGAACAGGCAACACTGCTTTCAAAAGCAGCCGATGGTGAAGTAACGATGGGCATTACCAATTCCACCCCGACAACCGGTGATCCCGATCACGCTTTAATGCCGTGGCCATCTACATATAAAAGCTTTCTAAGAATTGATAATCCAAAAATTGATGAATTTTTGGAAAAAGGTAAAAGCACATATGATACTGCTGCGAGAGAGAAAGTTTATAATGAAGCCATGGAATATATGTGGACTCAATATAATATGATACCCATTTGTTTCACTGACTCAATATACGCGGCAAGGGAGAATGTAGAGAACCTGGAATGTCATCCCGGCAATACGCCGAATTTAGCTATAGTTACATTTAAATAATTGAAATTATAAAGGGGAATAGTTTGAGAAGTTGAGTTATTTGACTATTCCCCTTTGAATACACCTAGGAAATGGAGAAATGATATGGGAAGATTATTAGCCAGCGAAATGATTTGGTCTGAGGTAGAAAAAAATTTAAAGAATATAAAACTTGCAATTGTCCCTACCGGCTCCTGTGAACAACATGGACCGAATACAACCTTTACAACTGATACTGAACGGGCAAACGAGTTCAGCAAGTTATTGGGTGATAGAATTAATGAGAAGGCGTTAATATTTCCACCTGTTACTTATGGATTGAGTTACCATCATATGGGGTTTCCCGGGACAATAACATTGCGTGTTAAAACAATGATTGATATGCTTGTAGATATAGGGGCAGCAATTGGAAAACATGGGATAAAGAAGGTATTGTATATAAATGGTCACGGCGGTAATAGGTTGGCATTAGATGCAGCAATACAAATATTGAAGCACGAGCATGGTATTGACGCTTATTGGTCCAGCATGGGAACTAACATTGCCAGAAAGGTTTTGGAGGAAAGATATAATATACCTAAGGTTGTAGGACATGCCTGCCAGGTAGAAACTTCCCAATGCATGTACTTGGCACCATGGATAGTAAGTGATAATTTACAGCCAAGCCAACTGCATGAAGATAGTGTGTATTTTAAGAATATGTTGAAGGATGGTAATGCAGTTTGGGATTGGAAAAGTGATGTATCAGAAAATGGGGCACTGGGGGATGCTACAAAATCAAGCTACGAAATGGGAAAATTAATGACGGATATTGCGTTGGATTATTTTGAGGAGTTAATTAATGAAATGATTTTGAAAAACTGAATTAATGGGTGATAGAGATGCATAGATATATTTTTAATCGAATTATAATGATTATCCCGGTTTTACTTGGCGTTTCCCTTGTAGTGTTTTCTATGATTTACATAGCTCCGGGCGATCCTGCCAGGATAATATTGGGTGATTCAGCTTCCGAAGAAGCCATTCATGAATTAAGAAATGAGATGGGCCTAAACGACTCATTCGCCGTACAATATATAAGATATGTAAAAAACATAGTTACTAAGGGTGATTTAGGCACCTCTTATATTACCCGTCGAAGTGTGACTACTGAAATAATGGATAGGTGGCCTAAAACTATGCTGTTAGCATCTTTGAGCGTCCTTTTAGCCACTTTTATAGGGATTCCTACCGGAATCATATCGGCTACGAAACAGTATTCGATTTTTGATAATTTAGCTATGGTATTGGCTTTGATTGGGGTATCCATGCCCAACTTCTGGCAAGGGCTGGTGTTGATTATCATATTTTCTGTTCATTTCGCTTTATTACCGGCTTCAGGTTTTTACGGACCAATATATTGGATTTTACCGGTTGTTACCATTGGAACAAGCCTAGCTGCTACAATTACTAGGATGACACGTTCCAGTATGTTGGAAGTTATCAGACAAGATTATATAACCACTGCGAGATCAAAAGGGAACAAAGAAAATACTGTAATTATAAAACATGCATTAAAGAATGCATTGATACCTATTTTGACTGTTATAGGGCTACAGTTGGGTAGAGGTCTCGGTGGTGCAATCTTGACGGAATCTATATTCTCAATTCCGGGAATTGGTAAACTGATGGTAGATTCTATTAAAGCAAGGAACTATCCGGTTGTTCAAGGCGGAGTGCTTTTCATAGCCATAGCCTTTAGTTTTATTAACCTTTTTGTTGATATACTATATGCATTTGTTGATCCTCGGATTAAATCTTTATATAGCGGTAAGAAAATGAGGAAGAGCAAAGAGGTGTGTCATGAATAAGAAAAACAAACTAAAAAGAGGGCAAATTAGAGAAGTATGTATAAGACTGAAAAGAAATAGAGCGGCGATGTTTGGATTAGGGGTCATAGCCTTGCTTTTCATGATGGCTATTTTCGCGCCTGTTATTGCTCCGTTTGGTTATGATGAGCAACATTTAAAAATGGCTAATTTGCTGCCCAGTCGCATGCATTTAATGGGTACTGATAATTTCGGACGGGATATTTTCAGCAGAATTATTTATGGCTCCAGGATTTCACTACAAGTCGGTTTCATTGCTGTAGGAATAGGCGTTTTAATAGGCGGAACCCTAGGTTCAATTTCAGCTTATTATGGCGGTGTTATTGATAATATAATTATGAGATTTATTGATACTTTGCTTGCAATTCCGGGTACACTTCTTGCTATATCTATTGCTGCTGCCCTAGGTCCCGGTCTTACAAATGCTATGATTGCTGTGGGCGTTGGTACAGTTCCCAACTACGCAAGGGTTGTGCGTGCTTCTGTGCTAACCGTGAAAGAACAAGAATTTATTGAAGCAGCAAGATGCATAGGTGTTAAAGACTACAAGATTATAGTTAAGCATATACTTCCCAATGCCATGGCGCCTTTAATAGTACAGGCAACATTGGGTGTTGCAAGCGCTATATTGTCTGCGGCAGCCCTGAGTTTTATCGGGCTAGGTATACAACCGCCAACACCTGAATGGGGGGCAATGCTTTCAGCAGGCAGGGTATATATTCGTGATTATTGGCATATAGTTACCTTTCCGGGCGTGACTATTATGATAACTATATTTTCTTTGAATCTGTTTGGAGACGGTTTAAGGGATGCCCTGGATCCAAGACTGAAAAGATAGGTGATATATTATGAATGATGCAATATTAAATATTGAAAATCTGGTCGTGAGCTATACGTCCGATGATAAAATAATTAAGGCAGCAAACGGGATTAATCTTACTGTAAAAAAAGGCGAAACAGTTGGTTTGGTTGGTGAAACCGGTGCCGGTAAAACGACTACTGCAAAAGCCATTCTAAGGCTTATCCCTAGCCCTCCCGGTGTAATTGAAGAGGGTCAAATTTTCTTTTTAGGCGAAGATGTTTTAAAAAAAAGGGAAAGCGAAATGCGTAAGATACGCGGTAATAAAATATCCATGATTTTTCAAGATCCTATGACTTCATTAAATCCGGTAATAACGATAGGTGAACAAATAGCTGAAGTTATAAGGCTGCATCAAAAAGTGAGCAAGGCAAAGGCAGGAATTTTGGCATGTGAAATGCTTGAAAGAGTTGGAATACCAAAAGAAAGATACAATGAGTATCCTCATCAGTTTTCCGGGGGCATGAAGCAAAGAGTGGTAATAGCCATAGCCATAGCCTGTAATCCGCAATTGCTTATAGCAGACGAGCCAACAACAGCACTTGATGTTACTATTCAAGCACAGATTTTAGAGCTCATGTATAATCTCAAAGTAGATTATAGTATGTCAATGATAATGATTTCTCATGACCTTGGCGTGGTGGCTGAAATTTGCGATAAGGTTGCTATTGTGTATGCAGGACAGGTTGTTGAGTTTGGCACAATAAATAGTGTTTATAGGAGGTCTTCTCATCCCTATACAAAGGGTCTTTTTAATGCCATTCCTTCAATTAGCGGGGATAGACTAAAAAGATTGTTTTATATACCCGGCTTAATGCCCGACCCGACAAATATTCCTTTGGGTTGCCCTTTTAGTCCGAGGTGCAGTTTTAAACTAAATATTTGTGAAAAACAATTACCAAAAGAAACATATATTGATGAAAACCATTTTGTAAGGTGTCATTTGTATGAGGATAAGGAAAGAGAGTTGGGTTTATGTCAGTTTTATTAAAAGTTGATAATATAAAAAAACATTTTAAAACGCCAAAGGGGCTGCTACATGCAGTAGATGGGGTCTCGTTTGAATTGGAAACCGGAAAAACCATAGGTATTGTAGGTGAATCCGGATGTGGCAAATCTACACTTGGCAGGACAATTATAAATCTTATCCCTGCAACAGGAGGCAAGGTGTTTTTCCTTGGCAAAAACATAACTTATGCTAAAGGCAAGGAGCTACATAATATGAGAAAGAACATGCAAATGATTTTTCAAGATCCTTTCTCTTCGCTAAATCCTCGGATGACTGTAAGCGAAATAATTCGCGAGCCTATTGTCGAACATAAAAATAAAACAAGTAACAAAGATATAGAAAAAGAGATAGATAGTCTAATGGAGGTAGTGGGCTTAGCCTCAAGACTATACAATTCATATCCCCATGAATTAGATGGAGGGCGTCGTCAGAGGATTGGCATTGCCAGGGCTATTGCACTTAATCCAAAATTTATAGTTTGCGATGAGCCGGTGTCTGCCCTGGATGTTTCAATTCAATCACAAATACTTAATTTAATGCAGGACCTGCAAGAAGAAAAAAAGATTGCCTATATGTTTATAACTCATGATCTGTCCGTGGTTAGACATATGTCTGATGATATAGCGGTGATGTATTTGGGGATCATTGTTGAAAAGTGCCCTGTCGATGAACTATTTCAAAAACAACTCCATCCATATACAAAGGCTTTGCTTTCTTCCATACCGAGCACTAACTTGGATGTTAAGAAAAATAGAATTGTGCTTAAGGGAGAGATAACTTCGCCTATTAATCCCGGAATTGAATGTCGTTTTGCATCCAGATGTAATTATTCAACGGATAAATGTTTCAAAGAGACTCCTATTTTGAGAGATATGGGTGATAACCATTATGTAGCATGCCATTATGCATAGAAAATGGTAACCCGAATAAAACGCAGACCAATGAAAATTAAATTTGACAAAATAGAATTATTGTGGTACCTTTATAAAAATTATTAAATATTAAAAAGCTGTGATGAGAAATAGTAGATACAGTGTGTTTTTTAGAGAGTGCGCGGTTGGTGAAAGTGCATAAATATATTGTTTTGAACACATCTCTGAGCCAATCGATGAAACCATATGGGAGTAGTTGGATTCGGGAACTCGCACCCGTTATAGTGCAAAAGTATGATAGTACTTTTTGAGTTTGATGCTGTGAAGTATCAATAAAAAGAGGTGGAACCACGTGATTAATACTCTCGTCCTCTAGCAATGCTGGATGACGAGAGTTTTTTATTTCGTTGAAAAAAGGAACATGGGAAAATTGCGAAGCAACCACCTTCATAATAGTATTTATTATACTAAAAATTAAAAAATTTTATGAACAAAACCCGTTATGGGAAAAACAGGAGGAGATTGTTTTGAAAAAAGTTATGAAGATGGTTTCGCTTATGGTTGTAGTATTAATAGCTTTGTTTTTGGTAGGTGGTTGCACAAAAAGAACAGTTAATCAAACAGCAAATAATCGTTTGGAGGAAATAAAAAAAAGAGGTTACGTGGAAGTTGTTACGGAACCTTACTTTGCGCCAAATGAGTTTATTGATCCGACCAAAAGCGGCAGCGAGCAATATGTAGGTAGCGATATAGAGTTGGCGAGATATATTGCAGAAGAACTGGACGTAGAGTTAAGGATTATTCCTTTAGAATTCACAGCAGTTTTAAGCAGTATTACAGAAGGCAAATATGATTTGGCTATTTCTGCTTTAGCTTACACACCAGCGAGGGCAGAAGCAATGACATTGTCGAAAGGGTATTATTTTTCAGAAGATTCACCCGGATATGGGCTGCTGATCAGAAAAGAGGATAAGGATAAGATTAGGAGTGCGGATGATTTATCAAATAGAACAGTAGTTGCACAAAGCGGATCATTACAAGAGCTATTTGTCAATGAACAGATACCTGAGTATAAAGAGTTAAAGAGGGTGTCAGCCACAACAGATGGATTACTAATGGTTGAAGAAAGAAAGGCGGATTGCTGTGTCGTTGCCATATCAATGGCTCAATTATACATTGATGCCAATCCGAAAAGCGGTTTACTAATAGTAGAGAATTTTGAATTCAAAGTAGATGAATCACTGGGCGGAATGAGAATAGGAATGGCATTAGGCGAAAATGAACTTGCTGAAAAAATTAATGAAATTATAGAGAAGGTAGTAAGCACGGGACAATATGAACAGTGGTATAAAGAGTATGCAGAATATGCAAAAAAACTTGGTTTATAATTTCCTGAAAGGTTATAGGTGTGAGTATGATTGATACAATAATTGCGTTATGGAATAAATACAATTATGTCTATATTGAAGGGTTGATTGGAACTTTGTGGTTGGCTGCTTTGACCGTATTTGCAGCAACGTTGTTAGGTACAGTTATTGCTATAATGAAATTATCTAAAATTAAAGCCTTGGACTTAATTACATCTGCATATATAGGTGTACTTAGAGGAACGCCTATACTCTTGCAGCTATATTTCTTTTGGTTAGTACTGCCCAAAGCCTTGCCAATCAATTTAAGTGATACAGCATGCATTTTAATTGCGCTGATTGTAAATGCCAGCTCTTATGTAGCAGAGGTTATAAGAGCCGGCATACAAGCAGTTGATAAAGGTCAGGTAGAGGCTGCAAGAAGCTTGGGGTTATCAAGTATAAACACGATGAAAAAGATTGTTCTACCACAAGCCGTTAAAAATATTCTTCCCGCATTGGGAAACGAGTATATATCAATGATTAAGCAAACATCTTTGGCCTCTGTGTTTTTTGTGCAAGAGCTGATGACATCGTATAAAACAGTTCAATCAGCTACCTTTTTGGCAATTCCTTCATTAATAATTGCCGGTGTTATTTACTTGATAGTAACGACAGTATTGACCAAAGGATTAAGTATGTTTGAAAGGAGACTCCAGGCTAATGAGAGCTGACGAATTAATAAGAGTTGACAATTTAACTAAATCCTTTGGAAAACTAAAAGTTTTAAAAAGCATTTCCCAAAGCATTTATGACGGAGAGGTTGTTTCCATAATCGGGCCATCCGGCAGCGGAAAAAGCACGTTTTTGAGATGCTTGAACTTGTTGGAAAAGCCAACCGCCGGGAAGGTTTATTTTGAAGGTGTGGATTTAGATAACAAAAAAACCGATTTAGATAAACATAGGCAAAAAATTGGTATGGTATTTCAGCTTTTTAATGTTTTTCCACACCTAAGAGTTATAGATAATATTACTTTAACTCCCATACTGGAAAAGAAATTGAGTAAAGAAGAAGCGGAAAGAAAAGCTGAAATGCTTTTGGAACGGGTTGGGTTGATTGATAAAAGGGATGTTTATCCTACAAAACTTTCAGGTGGCCAAAAACAGCGGCTGGCTATTGTCAGAGCACTGGCTATGGATCCTAAGGTTATGCTGTTTGATGAGCCGACCAGTGCATTAGATCCCGGCATGGTTAAAGAAGTTTTGGAAGTTATCAGGGGTTTAGCATTATCAGGGATGACCATTGTTATTGTAACCCATGAAATGGGGTTTGCAAAAGAAGTTAGCGACAGAGTTTTATTTATGGATGACGGCGTTATTAAAGAACAAGGGACGCCTGAAGAGATTTTTAACAATCCAAAAAACCCCGAAACTATAGAGTTTTTAAGTAAGGTGCTTATATAAATTAAACAAAAAAGCCTATTTTCTAATGTGGTATTAATTAGACATTTAAGTCAATCACATGACAAACAAAAGAATTTTATAAGGAGGGTATTATGCCGGATCTAAAATTTATAGAAGAAATACTTGATAAGAAGATAGAGAAGATAGTAGATGTGAGTAATAAGGTATGGGAATTTGCAGAGCTGCCATACGAAGAATATAATTCATGCAATCTTTTGATAAAGGTTTTGGAAGATGAAGGTTTTACAATAAACAAGGGTGTTGCAGATATGCCTACTGCATTTATAGCCGGCTTCGGCAACGGCAAACCGGTGTTCGGGTTTTTAGGTGAATATGATGCACTTGATAAATTAAGTCAAGTTGCAGGATGTACTGTAAGAAATCCGATTAAAGAAGGTGAACCGGGTCATGGTTGCGGGCATAATATTTTAGGCGCAGGCTCATTAGGTGCCGCGTTAATTATGAAAGAATATTTAATTGCAAACAATTTAAGCGGTACTGTTATTTTTTTTGGATGTCCTGCCGAAGAAGGAGCAGGCTCAAAACAATTTATGGCCAGAGACGGTCTTTTTAATGATGTGGATTTCATATATACCTGGCATCCATCCACTATTAACCAGGTACAATCTAATAGGTCAGTAGCAATAATGGGTGCTAATTTTAAATTTAAAGGAATAACTTCTCATGCAGGGGCTTCTCCTCATATTGGAAGAAGTGCACTTGATGCGGCTGAATTAATGAGTGTGGGAGTCAATTATTTGAGAGAACATATGATAGACCAGGCACGAATTCATTACGCTTATGTCGATGCCGGAGGAGTGTCACCTAATGTAGTACAGGACAGGGTTTTAATAAAATATGAGGTCCGCTCTCCCAAAATGGAACAGGTAAAGAAATTGTTTGAAAGGGTCGTAAACGTTGCTAAAGGCGCTGCTCTTATGACAGAAACAGAGGTAGATTATGAGGTAACTATGGCATTCTCCGACTATATACCAAATGCCGTATTGGCTGAAATTGCTGATGAAGCCTTTAATGAAGTAGGAGCTCCAAGTTGGAACGAAGATGATTATAAACTAGCAAAAGCATATTTGTTCAGCTATAATGACACTACATTAAAATCCGCAAAGGAATATATAATTGATATATATGGAGAAGAGAATTTAGAAAAGGTTTTGGATAGGCCATTGGATTCTAAGGTTCATCCATATGATTGGAGCAACACTAAATATGTATCAGGCTCCACTGACGTGGGTGATGTATGTTATGCAGTGCCAACAATTAATTTTAATGTGGCAACTGCATGTATCGGTAATATAGGGCATACCTGGCAAATGACGGGACAGTCTAAAAGCCAAATTGCACATAAAGGGCTACTGACTTCTGCAAAAGTTATGGCTTTATCAGCAATTAAGACGATGAAAAATCCCGAAGCAATAAAAAAGGCTAAGAAATTTGTATTAAAACAAAATGGGGGAGCTTATAAATGCCCATTGACTAACGATATAAAACCTCCTATTGGGAAGTATTAATATTATAGACATCTTTGGGGTAGATTTTACTTTGTCAATTAAGGATTGAGTCAGGCATGGCCTGTACAAATTTTTTTATATTGCCATAAAAAATTTATAGTGCTATAATTGTATGGCATAAATCCCCGCTCTGCGCGAGCAGGGCCGTTAGTCCGAGGGGAGGAGGTGAAGGATTATGAATTTATATGAAACTATCTATATTATAAAGCCTGATGTTGAAGAAGAAGCGTTAAAAGCTATAGTAGACAGATTTAAAGCTCTTATTGAAACAAACGGAGAGTTTGAGACTATTGACGATTGGGGCAAGAGAAAGCTTGCCTATCCTATAGAAGATTATACGGAAGGCTTTTATGTGTATATGAAGTATAAAGCCGGTCATGAAATACCCAAGGAATTGGATAGGGTATTTGGTATTACCGAAGATATCTTAAGGCATATAATCGTTAAGATTGAAAAATAAGATTAGGTGGTGTAGATTTGAATAGAGTTGCTATTGTTGGCAGATTAACTAGGGATCCCGAGATCAGATATGCATCTGATAATCAATTAGCCATCACGAGATTTACGGTGGCTGTAGACAGAGCATTTAAAAAAGAGGGTCAGGCAACAGCGGATTTTCTTCCTGTTGTAGTGTTTGGCAAAAGTGCGGAGAACTGTCATAAATATTTAGGAAAAGGCAGATTGGTGGCAGTGGCGGGGAGATTGCAGTCGAGAACTTGGGATGACCAGGAAGGCAAGCGACGTTATTCCTACGACATAATTGCAGACGAAGTTAATTTTTTGGATAGAGGGGATCAACAAAGACCTCAACCGTCCGTGGATGGTGCAGGGGATGATGATTTTCATCCCGTTGAAGAGGATGACGATCTCCCATTTTAATAATGATTGGAGGGAAAAGTATTGAATAGACGCGGTTCAGGCGGAGGCGGAAGAATGCGCAAACCCAAAAAGCGTGTTTGCAGCTTTTGTATAGATAAAGTTGAGTCAATAGATTATAAAGATGTGAATAAATTGCGAAGATACCTCTCAGAAAGAGGAAAAATAATCCCAAGGAGAATATCAGGTAATTGCGCAAAACATCAAAGGCAGCTCACATTGGCCATAAAAAGAGCAAGAAACATAGCCTTGTTGCCTTTTACATCAGAATAAAATGCATAAAAACCCGAGTTTTCGGGTTTTTTCCTATATTTTCACCCTCGGTTTTTCTCAGCTATTTACTGCAATATGCAGGAAAAACAAAAGTTTAATAGAATAGATAAAGGATGGAGAGGTGGGAATTATCATGCATGGGGATACGGATATAACACGTAATATTAGAATTATCGAATTTTTAAAATCCGAACTTCTGAACTCTTTGGCTTCTTTGTTTCAAAACCTTTTAAAAGGGTCTAAAGCAAGCAGAGAGGCTCTTTTAGACGTTCTATCAAATATAATTCTTGTCACTTATATTTTAGCCAAACGATTGGGATATCCTCACGAAGTTATTGATTCAAAAATAATGGACAAAATAAGAATCGGTAAATTGGAGGATCATGAAACAGAAAAGTGGTATGGAGACTTATCCGGTCTTTCGGATTATCTTAAGGGGCAGAATAGACAGAGGTGAATTATGAAAACGGTTAATACAAAAGCTTTGGTTGAAGGGGCGGTCTTTGCATCACTTACGGCAGTACTGGGTATTATGGTTTATTACATACCGCTTTTATCACTGATAGGAATGTTTTGGGCTGTTCCTATTATAATAATGGGGTTTAGAAACGGGTTTAAGGTAAGTTTTATTTCCGCAATAGTGGCAGGTATTTTGGTATCGATGTTTACAGAACCATACAGCGGCCTCTATTTGTTTCTTGTTTTTGGAATATCAGGCATATATATGGGAAATCTTATGAATAAGAAGGTAAGACCTTCCATTAATATATTGACTTCCGGCCTTATTTTGGCTTTTTGCTCCGCAGCCGGGATTATAATGAGTTTTTGGCTGGTGGGGCAATCTCCTTTACAAGGAGCCGAACAACTCATGAAGATGATGTATGAGGCTATGGAAGGTGCGTCTAATATGTATCAAAACATGGGAATACCGGCTGAGCAGATAGAAGAATTCACTGTTAAATTTAAACAAAGTATAGAAGCGATAAAGTATATAATACCGGCTTTTTTCATTATCAACGGTATGGTTTTTTCATTTGCAAATTTTAAACTGTCAAAGATAATATTGGGCCGGATGAAATATAATTTAGAAGATATAAAGCCTTTTTCAGAATGGAAGCTGCCTGATAATTTCTCCATTGGTTTATTCTTGCTGCTTTTTCTTACAATGGTGGCGTTTTATTTTAAAATACCCAATATTGAAACGGCGACAGTTAACATCATATTTCTTTTAAAATGGGTTTTTACAATCCTCGGACTGTCCGTAGCCAGTTTTATGCTTGCAAAATACGGAATTACGAAATATGTCAAAGGTATAATACTTTTTATATTATTTTTTGTTTTACAAAATGTTTTAATGATAGCCGGTATTTTCGATGCTATATTTGATATTAGGAAAATAGGTAAAAGGTATAGCGGGGGGATATAAATGAAAGGCAAGATAAGGTTATTTATGCTGAAGCCTGACTCTAACATCTACTTATGGATAATCGGACTTTGTTCTGTCATAATCTCATATTATAATCTTATGTTCGGGTTGATCGCTTTTACCGTTCTAATTTTCCTTGCTTATTTTAATTTTGTAGAAAAGAATAAAAAAAGGGAAGAGCTTAGGATATATATTGAAAAGCTCTCGGATAAAGTTGATTTGGTTACAAAAAATGCAATATTGAGCTTTCCTTTCCCCCTGGTAATCATTGACGATGATGGAAATATTAACTGGTACAATACTATGTTTTCATCAATTTATCAAGGCGTGTACCTGTTGGATGAAAAGGCGGCGCAGTATATGCCGGGGATAGAGCTGGATGAAGTCTTATACGAAGAAAAAAATGAGTTTAAAAATGTTTTAATAAAAGAAAAATATTATGATTTGCATTGTGAACAATTAGAAATATATGAGGATAATGCGCCAAAAAAAATTGTAATGATATATTTTGTGGATAAAACAGATTTTGTACAGCTTAGAAATAAATACTTGGAAGAAAAGAATGTTGTGGCGATGCTTCAAATAGATAATTTGGATGAAGTTTTAAAAGGCATGGAAGAGGAATTCAAGCCTATCATAGGCGCTGATTTGGACAGGATAATAGGATCATGGGCCGGAATTAACAATGCCTCAATTCAGAAGTATTCAAATGATAAATATATACTGCATTTTACTCAAAAACAACTTCAGGCCATTGAGGAAAAAAGATTTGATATTTTGGATACCGTAAGAGAAATCAATTCCGGGAACAAAATCCCAATTACTCTAAGTATCGGGGTGGGGGTTAATGCCAAAACCCTGGGGGAGCTGCAAAAATTTGCGAACGCCGCTATGGATATAGCTTTGGGGCGTGGCGGTGATCAAGCCGTGGTAAAGAATTATGACAAACTGTCTTTTTATGGTGGCAAATCCAAAGCTGTTGAAAAAAGAACAAGGGTAAAAGCAAGGGTCATAGCCTATGCTTTAAGGCAACTAATCGAGCAGGCAAATGATGTTATTATATTGGGTCACGAAATGCCTGATTTGGATTGCATAGGATCGGCTTTGGGGGTGTACAGGTGTTGTGCAAATTTAGGCAAAACTGCCCACATAGTGATGAACAGGATAAACAAGGGGATAGAAAACCTCTGGCAAGAGCTGAAAGAGGATAAGGAATATGATAATATATTTATAATCGGACAAGAGGCCTTAAACATAGCGGGCAAAAACACACTTTTAATAATTGTTGATACTCATAGACCCAATTTTACTATGGAGCCGGATTTAATAAAAAGGGTAGATAAAAAAGTAGTTATAGATCACCACAGAAGGGCAACAGATTTTATAGATGATGCGGTACTTACATATATTGAGCCCTATGCGTCTTCTACCAGTGAGCTTGTTACGGAGATACTCCAATATATGTTTGAAAAGCCAAAAATAAAGCAAATAGAAGCGGAAGCGCTTCTAGCCGGCATATTTATTGATACGAAGAATTTTTCTTTTCAAACAGGCATAAGGACTTTTGAAGCGGCATCATTTTTAAGAGGTGTAGGGGCGGATACAACCTTGACCAGACAGTTGTTTCAGGATGATATGGATACTTTTTTGGCAAGGGCGGAAGTAGTTAAAGCCGCAAGGATGTATAAAAACAGCATTGCCATATCGGTGATACCGGACGATATCCCCAATCCTGCTCTTATAGCAGCTCAGGCGGCAGATGAGCTTTTAAATATCAGGGGTATAAATGCCTCCTTTGTCCTATCAAAGATTGAGGGATACATATTTATTAGCGGAAGGTCCTTGGGGGATGTAAACGTTCAGGTAGTTTTGGAAAAGCTTGGCGGGGGTGGTCACTTGACTGTCGCGGGCGCACAACTTTCGGATATATCGATGAATGATGCCGTAAAAATGATTGAAAAAGCACTTGATGAATATATAAAGGAAGGGGCGAGATGATGAAGGTTATACTTTTAAAGGATATAAAAGCATTGGGTAAGAAAGATGAAATTGTAAATGTAAGCGACGGTTATGCCAGGAACTATCTCCTACCCAGAAACTTTGCCGCAGAAGCCACCCCGGGGAAGTTGAAGGAGATACATGTTAAAAAGGAGGCAGACAAAGATAAAAAGGAAAGAGAATTGGATGAAGCCAAATTATTGGCGAACAAAATAGGCAAATTGGAGGTAATAATAAAGTCAAAGGCGGGGGCCAGCGGAAAGCTGTTCGGTTCAATAACAAACAAGGATGTCTCGGACGGTATTAAAAAGCAACATAAGGTAGAAATTGATAAAAAGAAAATAGTAATGAATGAACCGATTAAAGCCTTGGGAACTCATGATATAGAAGTGAAAGTTTATCCGGAAATATCAACTAAAATTAAAGTAACAGTAGTCGAAGAATAAAAGCGAGGTAATGAAGTTGGGACAAAGCAAGATATGCAGCAATAACGAAGTATTGGATTTACTTGTAGATTACGGAAAGAAAATATACGGCGATAAAGAAGTCGAGTATATTGAAAAGTTAAAGGATCCTGTAGATAAGGCAAAGAAGCTCTGGGTTTTACTTAATCCTTCAGGAGAAACACCATGCATTAAGGAGCAGCAGGATTTGGATGATGTAGTAGAGATATTAAGGGACAAGCTATCGGATAATGCAGCCCGCATTTATATGGAAAAGCTGATTAATCATGAAATTTTACTCAAGTTGGAACAAAACGAAAAAGAATACATGAAGCAATTGAAGCTGCAAATTATAAACAAACACACTGATAGCGAAAGCCCCGCAACCTTAAGAAAATATGCCCAAATTGAAAAACAAAAAACAGTTACGTTATCAAAGCAAATAAGGGATACGTTGCGTCCGCAAGACGCGGAGGAAATTGTAGGGCAAGACGAGGCAATCAAATCATTGATTTCAAAAATTGCTTCACCCTATCCTCAGCATATATTGATATACGGACCGCCGGGAGTAGGTAAAACTTCCGCGGCCAGAATAGCATTAAAGGAAGCAAAGGAGAAAGAATACAGCCCCTTTAGAAAAGACGCACCTTTTGTTGAAGTAAACGGAGCAACAATAAGATGGGACCCAAGAGAGTCTATAAACCCATTGTTGGGGTCGGTGCATGATCCCATCCACCAGGGAGCACGAAGAGACTTGGCTGAAACGGGTATACCTGAACCAAAACCCGGATTGGTGACGGAAGCTCACGGAGGAATACTTTTTATAGATGAAATAGGGGAATTGGATTTGGCGCTGCAGAACAAATTGTTAAAAGTTTTGGAAGATAAAAAGGTTAATTTTGAATCTTCATATTACGACGAAAACAGCAGCCAAATACCCAAATATATAAAAACACTTTTTGAATACGGCGCACCGGCAGATTTTATATTAATAGGTGCAACTACCAGGAGACCAGAAGAAATCAATCCGGCTCTCAGATCCAGGTGTTCGGAAGTGTTCTTTAATTCATTGAGCCCTAATGACATACAAGCTATCTTGGATATGTGGAGTAAAAAACTTAATATTGAAATGGCGAATGAAGCCAAGGAACTGATAAGCAAGTATGTATATGACGGGAGAAAAGCTGTAAATATTTTATTGGATTGTTACAGCAAAGGACTTTATGAGAACCATAAAGGAAAGGTTATTATAGATTACGAAAAAGCATATAACGCTCTAGGGCTGCAGGCAGAGAGGCTAATGCAGAAACAGGCGGCTGAATGGGAAACCGGCAGGGTTTTCGGTGCCGGCGTAAACGGATTTATGGGCAGCGTGATTGAGTTTGAGGCCGTTTCCTTTCAAAGGCAGGACGAAAAAGGAAACATAAGATTTAATGAAACTGCCGGTTCAATGATCAGAGATTCCCTTTTTAACGCTCTGACTGTATTGAAAAAAAATTATGATGTGAAAACCGACAGATTTGATATACATGTGAATTGCATAGGCGGGGGCAAAGTGGACGGGCCTTCCGCAGGTGCTGCGATAACATGCCTACTGTATTCCGCTGTTGTCGGTATTCCCTTTAGGACAGATACCTGCATTACCGGCGAAATCTCCATAAGCGGCTGTATAAAGGCTGTGGGCGGTGTTAGGGAAAAAGTTATTGCCGCTGTAAGAAAAGGATTTAACTACATGATAATACCTTTGGACAATAAAACGGATGTAGTCGGTTTGGAGGGGATAGAAATAATTCCTGTAGAACACATACAGGAAATTATAGAATTCCTTTCGATGAATACGATGAAATCTTAGGGGTGATTAGAAATGAGCGATATAATTCAAAGAATACCGCCTAACAGTATGGAAGCGGAACAATCAGTATTAGGTGCCATGCTTTTGGATAAAGAAGCTATATCCGTGGCAGCAGAGATTTTAAAGGACGGGGATTTCTATAGGGAAGTCCATAATGAAATCTTTATGGCCATCGTTGACATTTACAATGCCGGTGAGCCCGTAGATTTGATAACCTTGACGGATAGGCTGAAAAGCAGGAAGACTATAGAAGCCGTGGGTGGAATTACCTACCTTACACAGCTTATGAATATAGTTCCCACAGC
>CAYXAT010000017.1:0-23446 GCA_964462065.1 uncultured Clostridiaceae bacterium
AATTACTCTCTATCATTAGGTGTAAGAATTGCACGTTTCATCATATTGCTTTTCGGTGCGATTGCAGGTTTTTATGGAGTGTCTTTGGCTATCGTAGGATTGCTCTTAGCTATGGCAAACATGAAATCCTTCGGTGTTCCCTTCCTATCTCCCATAGGGCCGAAAACCGTCGCCAACCCGGATATAATCATCAGATTCCCACTTTTTTTTCAAAAAATTCGCCCCGATTACATGAATACAATTAACCGAAGAAAGCAAGGAAAAACTGTAAGAGGTTGGAAAAAAGGTAAAGGCGGGAGTGAAAATGATTAAAGAAGGCAAATTCGGGGTTCAAGAGGCCGTTAGTCTTCTAACTATAACAATAGTATCAAAAGTATTCTATACAAGTCCTGCTATGGTTGCGAAAGTTGTCGGCACTGCCGGATGGTATATGACCTTGATATCCGCATTAACCGCAACAATTGCTTTTACACCTGTTTATTTTTTGCTGAGGCGCTTCCCCGGTAAAAATATTATGGAAGCAAATGATATAGTTTTAGGCAAAACAGGCGGTTCTGTTTTCTCTTTTCTGCTTTTTTTTATTTTATTAGTTTCTGCGGCCGCTAATATCAGGGAGTTTACTGAAGTCCTCATCGTCTATGCTTACCCTCTAAGCCCTTCAAGCTATATTATGATTTTGCTTATCGCTATCATCGTCTTTGCAGCATATCTGGGGCTTGAATCTATTGCCAGAGTTTCGAGGATACTTTCTGGAATTCTTTTAATCGGTTTGGCAATACTGATGGTATTGGCGACAAAAAACTACAAGTTTCATCGCTTATTTCCTATTTTCGGTTATGGTCTTGGAAAGACATTAATTAACGGTCTTTTAAGAAGCTCAGCTTACGGTGACATAACTATTATAGCTATATTTGCCTCTTCCCTTCAAGGCATTAGCCATGTAAAAAAAGCCGGTTACATCAGCCTTGCTCTTTCCGGTATTATTATCACAACAATAATTTTTGCGTTTACCTTGTCTTTCCCCTATTATACCGGGCAGGAAGCCACTGCGCCCATGTATTTAGCGGCAACCCTTATAGATTACGGTGCATTCTTTAAAAGGCTTGAGGCTATGTTTTTATTTATATGGAATATCACTCATATGATATCTTCCTCTGTCCTTTTCTATATGTCATTGATGATATACAGCCATATATTCAATATAAAAGATAAGAAACCGTTGATTTTGCCACTCTCCATAGTATTATTTGCACTTGCAATGATACCGGATAATATGAATTCTTTAATTACAATTTATATGCAGGCACTGAGATCCTATGGTTGGATTATCTTTTTCCCGCCCCCGGCTTTAGTCTTGATATTGGCCGTTATAAAAGGCAGAAAGGGTGAATCTAAAGATGCGAAGAGCAACTGAATTTATAATTGCATGCGCCATGTTGTTGATGCTCACCGGATGCTATGATGCAAGTGAAATAAGTGATACCTCTTATGTGGCAATGATTGGGGTTGATAAAGGCAAAACTGATATATGGAGAATAACATACTTGCTTCCCTTTTTCGGCGAATCCCAAGGGGCATCCGGCGGAGAGGGTGAAGGCGGAGGCGATAAAGGAGCCAATAAATATACAACATATACAATAGAAGCGCCTACATTTTTCGAGGCCTTAACGCTATCAATGACAAGCTTAAATAAAAAAATAGTATTCATACACGCCAATACAATCGTATTTTCAGAAGATATAGCCAGAAGCGGAAAAATAGGAGAAATCATTGCCCCTTTGATTAGAAACAGGCAAATCCGTCGTACTGAATTTATTATTGTTTCAAAAGGCAGTGCAAAAAGCTTTTTGGAAGCCGCCTCTACCGGCTTGCAAACATCTATTACTAAAGAGATGGAAGATTTAATGAAGGGGTCTGACGTATCCGGTTATTTCCCGAAAATTAATTTAAACGATTTGAATAACGGCATTAAATCTTCATATCGTCAAACCATTGCTACTTATGGCACGGTGAGTAGTGGTTTGGAAAAGCCGGGTAAAGAAAACAAGACTGATGGAGAGCCAAGCGAGTTGGATGATTACTACGCCGGAGATATTCCCAGAGAAGGAGGAAGCAAAATAGATTTGTTAGGTTGTGCCGTCATTGACGGTGATAGAATGATAGGCAAACTTACAGATCATGAAACCCGCATAGTTTTGATGATTAAAGGTCTGTTAAAAAGGACCATCTTACCGGTAGTTGATCCTAAAAAACCTGAGCTGTTGATACCCATTGAGATAAAATTTATAAAAAGGCCGCGGATAAAAATAAAATTCATAGATAACGAACCCATAATTAATATAGAATTGAAAATTGAAGGGGATATATTGGCTATACAAAGCAGAATAGATTATGAAAGCCCAAAACTGACACCTATTTTAGAAAAGGCTGTTGAAGAATACATTAAATATGAAATTGATGAAACCGTTAAAAAGTGCCGGGACGATTTGCAATCCGATGTTTTTGAATTTGGTAGTATAGCTGTTATTAATTTTCCCACCATTCAAAAATGGGAAGAATATAGTTGGAATGAACATTTTGGAAATGCCATAATAAATACAACAGTCAAATTTAAGATTAAGAGAACCGGCACTATGATAAGTGACTCGCCCATAATAACATCTGAAGGAAAGGAAAAAAAGCAAAAATGAAATGGCTGTTAATTATATTAATTCTATTACCTGCACTATACACCTTCAGCTTCGCAAGGTTCAGTTGGATTAATAACAATAAGGCGGCGGCATGGGGAGCTGCATTATTGGCGATTGTATCAATCGCCTTGCCGGTAGTTTTATTGATTATAAAGTAACGATGGGTGAATATCTAAAATTTTTAAAGTTTACATTGTAATAAATTGTGTTATAATAGAATTGAAGGTAACCGAATCCGCACGATGCGGTTGCCAACGGAAGATTAAGTTATCTTAACCGTCCTGCATGGCCTTGCAGGGCGGTTATCTTTTTTTATCTCTGTCTAAATAGGAGATAATTGATATGATTAACATAGAAAACACTATCATCAAAGATAGCACTTCGTATGTATTCATACCTACCACCCCCTTCCTTCGTGAAATGGGGCGGCAACCACACCTACTTTATTCAATTACCTTCATTGTTATATTATCACAAAAACCGACAAACTATCAATAGCTTTCCGCTTTCCCCTACAACACTATCGTTGTGCCTGCCTTGCCTTCAAGTGCATCTACAGCCTTATACAAAGAAGTGATTATTGCTTTTCTTCCCGACTTTGACTTTGCAAAACCCACTGCCGCTTCTATTTTAGGCAACATACTGCCCGGGGCAAAATGCCCTTCTTTAATGTATTGTTCAGCCTGAGCCACACTTATTAAATCAAGCTCTTCCTGGTTCGGCTTTTTATAATTTATAGATACTTTTTCTACCTCTGTCAGTATCACAAGTATATCCGCATCTATATCCTCGGCTAATCTTTCCGCAGCCAAATCTTTATCTATTACAGCTGCTATTCCTTCCAACGAGCCATCCTCATTTTCTATTACGGGGATGCCGCCACCGCCAACGGTAACTACAATGGTAGAATCCCAAAGCCTTTTTACCGAATCGATTTCAACAATTTTTATAGGCTTTGGTGAAGCAACTACTCTTCTCCAGCCCCTGCCCGCATCTTCTTTCATAACATAACCTTTTTCTTCAGCGATAGTCTCAGCTTCTTCCTCAGTATAAAACGGACCTATCGGCTTTGTAAGGTTTATAAATGCCGGATCATTTTTATCAACTACAACCTGGGTTACTATTGTTACCACCGGAACATTCTTGTTCCTTTTTAACAATTCAAATTTTAAAGCCTGCTGGATATGGTATCCGATATATCCCTGGCTCATAGCACCACATACATCAAAAGGCATTGACGGTGTAATCTCGGATGCGGTCTCCGATGCCAAAAGTATTCTGCCTACCTGTGGACCGTTGCCATGTGCTATAGCTATTTCGTATCCTTTTCCACTGATTTCTGCGATGTATTCAGATGTTCTCTTTACCACTCCCAATTGAGCTTCAGCCGTTGCCGGTGCCCCGGATTCCTGAAGCGCATTTCCTCCCAATGCTATTACTACTCTTTTTGTATCCATCTTATTTCTCTCCAATCTAATTGTATGATTAGGTGTCATATAAACTTATTATATATTATTAGCCTTTAAATAACCCTTATTAAGTTTTTATAGCGGAGAAAAATCTCCGCTATAAGTTCATTTTTTATCGAATATTATATTATCTCGTCTCTTACCTTATATAGAAATATAGTGTTCTCCGGTACAAATCCACTCCATAACATTTATTACAGTGTAGCTACAATTATAGCCTTTATTGTGTGCATTCTGTTCTCGGCTTCATCAAATACTACACTGTGCCTGCTTCTGAATACCTCATCGGTTACTTCTCTCATATCATATCCTTTTTCCATCATTTCCTTAGCCATTTTGGTCTCAAAGTCATGGAATGCAGGGAGACAATGCTGGAATATCACATCAGGGTTGCCTGTCTTTTTCAGCATTTCCATAGTTACCTGGTAAGGTGACAGAAGCTTTACTCTCTCCGGTATTTTATCTTCTTCGCCCATGGAAGCCCATACGTCAGTATATATAACATCTGCATTATTTACTGCCAAATCAACATCATCGGATACTTCAATTATTGCCCCGGTCTCTTTTGCGACTTCATTAACTTTATTCAATATCTCTTCATCAGGCCACAATTCCTTGGGTCCTAAAGCGACAAAATGCATCCCCATCTTTGCACACCCGTACATCCATGCATAGGACATATTGTTTCTTGTGTCTCCAACAAAAACTACTTTGACTTTATTCAACGGTTTTGCTACATGTTCTTCTATGGTCAAAAGGTCTGCCAATATTTGAGTTGGATGATCTATGTCCGTCAAACCGTTCCATACAGGCACACCGGAGTATTTCGCCAAGTCTTCTACAACAGATTGTTCAAAACCCCTGTATTCTATGCCGTCAAAAAATCTGCCCAATACTTTTGCACTATCCTCCAGGGATTCTTTTTTACCCATTTGTGAGCTGGATGAATCCAAGAATGTCACATGGGCACCCTCTTCCAATGCTGCGATTTCAAATGCACATCTTGTTCTTGTTGAGGTCTTTTCAAATAATAATAAAATATTTTTCCCTTTTAACAGATAGTTGTATATACCGACTCTTTTTTTAGATTTCAAATCATGGGCAAGATCTAATAAGTATCTTATTTCTCCCGGTGTAAAATCCATCAGTGTCAAAAAACTTCTTCCTTTTAAATTAACTGCCATTGTTTTTCCTCCTTAATGTTATTAATAATTCGCATTATCATTCTAAGAGCTCTGGTCTAAGAACCATCGTATTTATATTAAGATTCTTCGCTCGGAATGACACCTTGATGATTCTTCCTTCGTTAAGAATAATGCCCTGTTCCGATGCTGACATCCTTAGGCTATATTTCTTCTCTGACCAAAGGCATGCTCATGCATCTTGGTCCTCCTCTGCCTCTGACTAACTCGGAACCTTCTATTTCCAAAACTTCTATACCGTTCTGTCTCAAGACTTCGTTGGAATACTCATTTCTACTATATGTTACAACCACACCGGGCGCAATTGCCAAAGTATTGGTGCTGTCATTCCACTGTTCTCTTGCCGCGGTTACAGGATCCCCGCCTCCACTTTCTATAAGCCTTATTGTTGGGATTTTTAAAGTCTTCCTCAGAGTTTCTACCAGGTCCTCTTCGTGTTTTACGACAATTTCATTATTCTTTCCTTTAACCAGCCTATATACTTCGACTTTATCCTGTATACCCGGATAAATAGTAAACTTATCATAATCAATCATTGTAAAGACCGTATCCAAATGCATGAATGCCCTGAGTGCGGGTATCCTTACAACAACTACTTCTTCTATTTCTTCCATACCTTCAAATAAGTTTTTAGCAAGAATCTCGATACCCTGAGCTGAAGTTCTTTCGCTGCATCCTATGGCCACGACTTCTTTTGATAGCACCAACATGTCTCCGCCTTCCATACTGAAAGGAATATTGTAATCATACCAAAGAGGTGCCGCCTCTTTCTTAAACAGCGGGTTATACTCATATATATATCTGATTAGCATCGGTTCTCTGGCTCTGGCTGCCGTATGCATTGAGTTTATACTGATGCCTTTCCCCATAACGGCGGCCGGATCCCTCATAAAATAAAGATTCGGCAGCGGATTAATATAAAGGGGGTAATCGGCATATACATAGTCCGTTAAGCTCAATTCCCTATCAATATTAGGAACATCTTTTTTACTTAAACCGCTGATTGCAATTTCAACAACTTCTGCCGGGTCTTTGGAAGAAATATAGTTGTATAGCATTTCATTCAATCCCGGGTTTATTATTCTGCATTGCTTTAAGAGCCTTTTTGTAAAATCTTCTTTTAAGTCATTATCAGACAACACTTCTGTCAGCAAGTCTTCGATATAGTATACATCGGTTCCTCTATCCTTTAAAACTGTTGCAAATTCATCGTGTTCTTCCTTCATTTTTTTCAGCCAGGGTATATCATCAAACAGCAACTCCCTCAGATATTCAGGAGTAAGTCTTTCCAGTTCTTTGCCGGGCTTATGAAGTAAAACAGCTTTTAGCTTCCCTATTTCGGATGTAATATCTAAAAAGCCTTTATTGATCAAATTATTCATCAAAATACTCCTTTCTTGAAGTCTCTTTTAAATAACAGCATTTTCCTACTTAATTATATCCTTTAGGCTTTTTTATTACAAGCATGGCATCTTCCACAAACTGTATATACTGATATTGTATACAAAGCTAATGCATATTTAGCCAAGTATTGTATCTTTCTTACAAGTTATTGAAAATCCCCGGTTGTTCCTAAACATTATACTTGTATGCATACCACGCAATAGCATTTTCAACATGTATACAGTCCATGCATAAAAATTTATTTAAAATATTTTTTGCCTTTTCTTTCAGTGTCTAAACCTTATCAAGTAATTTTTACGTTAGTGTTTTCTTCTGTTGGTTTGCCAATACAGAATAACACCTTTTATAGTTTAAATAAGGGCAGATACATAATTCTGCCCTGTTGAACAATCATTTTTATTAATAAATGGCTTAGGGGCAAGTGCTCTTTGCCCGATAGCCCAGCAACCCTCTAAACTAAAATCTTAAGGATAAGCAGCTTAGCCCACCGTCTACCTTCCTGTATTCGGAGGTATCAACCTCTATCATATTATATCCCAATTTTTCAATAGCTTCCTTTGTCTTTTTATATCCGGATGGTACTATAACAGTTCCGTTAACCCAAATGCAATTTGCGGAATAACCTTCTCTTTCATCAATTATTACTTTATTGAAATCTTTAAAAATTGGATCATCGACAAATTCTCCGGCAACCAATAGGTTGTTGTTTTCCAAATAAGCCAATCCGGTCTTTAGATGCAGAACCTTTTTAAGCGGAACCATAGTGCCGTCATAGCCGTATTTCTTCAGTATATCAATAAATTGTTTAGCCCCGTCTTTATTTGTCCTGGCAGACAACCCGACGTAGAAGTGGTCCCCTACCATCATAACATCTCCGCCTTCGATAGTTCCCGGCGCCTGTATTTCTTCAATGTTATCATAGAATTTCTTAAGAACTTCCTTAATTTCTACTTGTTCCCCTTTTCTTGATGGTGCCCCCGGATTTGTTATGATAGCACATTTTTTTGTTACTATTGCCGTATCTTCTACAAAACAGGAGTCGGGGTATTTTTCATCGGCTTCCAGTACAGTTACTTCTACACCACATTTTTTTAGTGCTTCTATATAATCTCCATGCTGCTTCAAAGCCTTTTCATAATCCGGTTTGCCTAGGTCCTCTGAAGCTATACCGTTAACCAGAGACTTGCCCGGTATTTTGACAATTACATTCGTGAACATATATTTTGCCTCCTAATTATTTCTTACTATATATATTATTTAACTTTTACATTAAATAAATAATATCTTTTAATCATTTTTTACTCTATCATGATAAAAAGGCTTGAAATCGGGATCCACTTCACCTATTCCCATATACCTGGCTTTATAGTCCTTAAGCAGCTCCACAAACCTGGGTGCCAATATGAGCAAAGCTAAAAGGTTTGCAAATATGGGAAGCGCCGTGGAAGCATCCGAGAACACCCATACCAAAGAACCCGGATATTCATAGTAAACTGCTATCAAAACCAGAGCCAATTGAGGTATGGGATATAACCATTTATATAATTTTAATATTAAATCCTTCTTCGGTGTATCACCTATCAAATACCTTACTATAACCTCCATTTGAACAAATAAACCGGATGAAGTTGTTACTCCAAATAAAAATATCCCCGCAGCAAGTATTATTCTACCCAGCCTACCCAAGCCTGCTTCAAATGCACTTAAAGTTAGTGTAGCTCCGTCCAAGCCCGAAGACCATTCACCGGTTATAATAATTATTAATGCAGTTATAGAGCATATAATAATGGTATCTATGAATACTTCAAATATTCCCAATACTGCTTGCTTCATCGGATGGTCTGTCTTTGATGAAGCGTAAATCATTGGAGAAGTACCCCAGCCTGCCTCGTTGCTGAATACTGAACGTGCCATACCTATTTTTATTGCCTGTGAAAAGGAAGCGCCAACAAAGCCGCCAAAAGCAGCCGTACCGCTAAATGCAGTTCCGAATATCAAACCTAAAGCATGAGGAAGCTGCCCTATATTCTTTATAATGATGAAGACTCCGCCAAGTATGTAGAATATACACATAAATGGAACCAGAATAGCAGCAATCCTACCCAACGAAGGAAGTCCGCCGGCTATCAATATATATAGAACTACTGTAAATAAAACGCCTACTGTGACCAAGCTTACGTCGAAGGTATAGCCTATAGCTTCCGCCACCGTATAAGTCTGAATATTAATGAAAAATCCGATTAAAAAACCGAAAGCAAAAAGAAGACTCAATACTTTATACAATCCCTTTTTGTTTTTCTCTTCACCTATACCTTTTTGCATGTAGTAGTTAGGTCCGCCATATGTAGAATCGTCATCATTTTTAGTCCTATAGTGAACTGCTAAAGCGATTTCCGCCATCTTTATAACCTGCCCCAAAATTCCTGCAACCCACATCCAAAAAATCGAACCGGGTCCCCCTACAGCTATGGCTGTTGCAACACCGCCAATATTACCTACACCGACCGTTGTACCAATGGCGATACTCATCGCCTCAAAAGAAGATACAATACCGGCGCCTGTTTTGTCTTTATCTGTAAACTTATCCATAGCTTGCTTTAACGAATACCCTAAAAACCTGAATTGAAAAAAGCCTGATTTAATCGTTATATATGCACCGATTGCAAGAACGATTACTACCATGGGTGTGCCCCACATATAATCCCAAACTATGACTTCAGCCCATTCCATAAATGACATAAATTATACCTCCTATCTTTTTTAAACTTTTAATATTTAACCTTATACCCTTAAAAGCGGAGCCGTCATACAAGTAGCCCCACCATTGCCGGGCAACGAAATGTATTGCCCTTCATATTCGTAAACTTCCACGCTTTCTTGTAGAAGTTTTTCTTTTATGTCCGGATTACCTTTGAGCAGTACCACTTTTCTCGGCTCTACAGTAAGAACATTGGTACCCAGTGGCATATACTCTTCATCTTTAACCTCTATAAGCTTGATTCCTTTTGCAATCAACATTTGCCTAAAGAATACCGGCATATATCTTGAATAGACTACAGCCAAATCTTTATCAATAGGACTTATAACAGACATTAAATGCAAACATTCTTCTTCATTATTACCGTGAGGCATAGGAACAACTATTACTTCATCAACTATATCCTTTACCAGTTCTTTAAATTGCCTGATACCCTCATCATTTGTCCGATAACCTCTCCCAATAGCCACTTTGTTGTCTTCAAGCCAAAGAACATCCCCGCCTTCTACCGTACCTTCATTCTTAATTTCACCTAGTATTGGCACACCGATACTCTCAAGATATGCTTTCATTGCCTTAGGCTCATTCCTTCTGGCTTCTTTGCCCATGTTAAGTATTATCGCACCTTTTTTTGTAAACTTAACAGAATCGTGGGAATAAATAGAATCAAGACCTGCTTCTTCGTCTTTCGGCATGCTTAATACTTCAGGTATCAGTTCTTTTATAATTGCTTCGAATTCAGCGTATTCTTCAACACATTTTTCGTAATCAGGACAGGAAAAGAAACCCCATTTCCGCCAATTTTTTTCTAAATAATCTTGGCTGACATACGCCTCCCTTGCATGTTTAATGACTACCGTTTGAATTTTGTCCACCATTGATTGACTACCGGTCTTCAATCCGCACCCTCCTTTCTATCGCTTACTAAATATAATATATTGTATACTTTATATTGTATATAATAGTAGCTTATCCGGCAGTATAATGCAATATAATATTTTTATAGCTAAATTTAAAAAAGCCTCTATATTATTCTATATAGAAAGCTCTTTATTATACATTCTTGTCTAATTCATACAGTTTTTAAATTGGTTTTATGTAAATTATACCATCGAATCGTAGCTCGCATATTTAACATGCCAATGAACATTACGTAAATATTTCTCCAGACCTTCACAATTCTTTTCACGAAATAACCTGTATATTTCCCAATGTTCTTTATGAGTCTCCTGAACAACTTTCAGCAATGTATCAACCTGCTCCTTATCTGTAATATATGTCTGTCTTATAAAGTTTTTCTTTATTGATGACAATAGTTGCATAAGCTCCTCATTATCGGCTGCTTCGATAAATATATTATGAAATTCGGTTTGAAGTTTATAGTACTCCTTATAATCCATATCATCTATAGCTTTATCTATCTTAATAAGTAAGTCTTCCATATCTTTCATATCTGCATCGGTTAATCTAGCCATAGCCAGTGTAGCGGCCAAGGCTTCCAGACAACCTATTATGGCATATAGCTCCTGAACCCTTTCAAGGCTCAATTCCTTTACTATAAATCCTTTTCTGGGAGTCTTCTCTAAATACCCTTCGCTGGCTAATTGCATCAACGCTTCTCTTACAGGTGTTCTGCTTATTTCCAAATCATCACAAATTATATTCTCATTTATTCTTTCGTTGGGTTTTAAAGAACCGTCATTTATCTTTTTTGAAATATAATCATATACATGGTCCTTAAGTGTTTTATACACCACCGAAAAATCCCCCTTATCCGTTTTCAATACAATCAAGATATTACATTGTCTATTCTATATCATACCATATCTTTTGTACACTAATTAAAACAAAATATTGTAAATGTTTGCATAGGAGCCTTAAAGTCCTGTCTCCTGATACTGTACTATGACCAAATAACACAAAGGTTAAATCAAAACCTTATCCGGATACAAGAAATTATGGCATAAAAAAAAGAATCTTATCTGCAACTCCTATGGTTTTAACCTATAGTATAAAAGCAAAAGATTCTTATACGAAATATTATTTAATTTTACATGCATCCTATCTTTACATTATCCTTATGCAAGAATACTTCTATCGAATTAGTTAAAATATCGCAATAGCTGTAAGAAACTGCTCTCCCAGCATCTTCTGCAACATCTCCATCTATTCTAACCACAAAAATACTTGGATATGTCTTCTCAATAATTCCTTCTCTAATAGATATTCTTTTGCGCCCTTTATTAGCTTTGAGTACAACTCTTTCTCCTACATGATTATCTACATTTCTTTTAATGAGGGACAGAGTGTTTCTTGACGCCATAAAAATCACCTGCCTTCCAAACACTTTATATTTTAACATATATTACGGTATCTGTCAAATTCGAAGCAAATATTATACCAAACCGCTTGTTTTCAGGCAAATCCATATTTATACCTGAGCAGCCGCAAATCTACATATTTTTAGATTATCGCGTAATACATCAATATTCCAAACTTTTTGACGTAATAACGTAAGTGTGAAAGCGTAGTATGCTGGTTAGTTGGAAGAGTTGGTCAGCCGGTTAGTTGGAATAAATTAATTAAAAAGAGTGGAATAATCGAGTAGAGGCGAACAACTCTGCCCGCCCTCTATACACCGCGCGATAGTAATTCTTTAGCTGTAATTTTCTTTTAAAATTAAAGGATTCGAGGCATCGTCATCAGGATGGAACGTTCGCTTCAGCGAAGCCCATACGTTCCGGATTGGAAATGTTGGAATGGTTATAAAACTCGACCTACATTTTATAATATCTAATAATAGCATTGTATATTGCCTCGGCAACTTTCTTAAGCATTTGGAAATCTCTAAGCTTTTTTTCGTCTATGGGATTGGTTAAATATAAAGCTTCAATGAGTACGGCGCTGCATCTCACTTCTCTGAGAATGTAAAACTCCGCTTCCCTGATACCTCTGTTGTTGCTATCTAATTCTTTTGTTATTTCTTCCATAATGAAATTTGACAGTTTTCTACCAACCTTATCTTCTCTATAATGATATATTTCTGTACCGGAAGCCGTCTCATTCTGGAAAACATTCTGACCTACGGAAATAAAAATATCAGGCCTTTTATCATTGGCTATTTCTGCTCTTTTTGAAAGTATAATGTGGTTTTCATCCTGTCTTGTCAGATAAACAATAGCACCCTTTTCGGTGAGAAGCCTACTAAGCTCCGTTACAATCAATAGGTTTACCTGACCCTCTCCAAGATTGTTTTTGCTAATAGCTTCGCTTTTATCTCCTTGTCCGGATGCCGCATCCAAAACTATGATATGCCCTTTAAGCGGCTTATCGGCTTCCGGCGGTTGTACTACCTCGATTTCTATTCCAGTATAATAATAATTTAGTATTTCTTCATAACTTTTCCCTAATTCCGCCATCTTCTCTGAGCCTATCATGCAAAGGCCCAAGCCATGGCCTTTACCGATACAGGAGATTAAGAATCTAACGGGCATATAATTAAACCTGGTGGAATTAAGATGCAGCCTCTCAGTAATCTCCGTACCTTTAAATACCTTGCCGCCTATTTTAATCGATTTTATTCTACCCTCCTCATCCACGTCTATTTTTTCAAAAATACCGTTGATATTATAGTATTCATTTTTAGGTTTCTCAATTCTGATATTTAGGAGCCTTTCCAACTCTTCCAACGTAAAATATTTATCCATATCTACTTCATCCGCATCACTGCAATACATGCAAAAAACTTTCCTGATATAGGTTATCTTATTACCTATAACATTTTCTGAATTTTCAGTAGCCCCACCGCATCTATAATGAAAATAGGGCTTTATAGGTTTGCCCTCAAAGGTGATAATTTTATTCTTTGTTTCTTCCGTCGCTTTTCTGATCCTTGCAGGTATTTTTTCATAAGGGATGTCTATGTTAGGTATACCGTATTCAAGGCAATGCCCCGGCTTTGTGCAAATATCACACTTTTTTTTCAACTCACATCCACTGCCGCCATATATCTTAGCTTTTCTTGCCAACTCAGTTCTTGCCATAATCGCAAAACATTTCACCGTTTCAAAATGTGAGTTATCTCTTATATTAAAAGCAGCAATTCTTGCCGCTAATTCGTTCATATCCATTTTTACCGTTTTTAACTTCTCCGGATCATAAACTCTAAACATCATTTAAAACTTCCCCCTGCCCAAAATTATAGCGGGGTTTAGGTGCCACGTCCCTATATTTTCCCTTGCTGCTTAATCCGCCGATGCCTTCCAAGCCGGACATGGTCTCCACAGAAATATCTTTTGCAGTTACGATTTTGTCTATAGCTGTCAGTGCTACCACATTACACGCTTTCACAGGTTCCAATGCATGAATTAATATCCTGCCCGGTGAGCTTGCAAAGTTTGCCCCGGATGCAAGTATTCCTTCATAATGGGACTGACAGGCTCCCGCAATAATAATTAAATCATCCAGGGAAGTTTCATACTTCCTTGCTTCTCTTACAGATTTAATGAAATATTTTGAATTATAATAATTCCCGATATCTTCGTAGTCCTCGGCCTTTTTCAAAAAACCGTCATGCCCGGTTATGACTAAAATATCGGGATGGATTTCATTAAGAACTTTTTGAATTATTTTGGGCTGCTCAGATTCAGTTTTTTCAAACCCGAAAGCTTCGATGCCGGCTTTTTCATATTCTTCAAGACAAAGTTTTAAATATTCCCCATCCCCATCAATGTGCACAACTTTGCCCGGCTTCATTAAAGAGTTAGTTTCTTTTCTAAACAATTTAGAGCTTTTTTTTTCTCTTCCGGTTTTGCTTTTTGAGCCACGCCCCATCCTCGCCTCGAAAATCTCTGTGTTTTCCCTCACTTCATCTTTCGTAACCGGAGCTAAATCTGATTCCGGAGAATCGGCCTGCAATCTGACATTTATGCCTTTCAAGCATGCGACCCTTTCCCCCTCGCCGTTTTCTTTTATATTGCAAACTTTAAATATTACATCGTTGTTATAGGATTTTCTGCTTACTAAATCGCCTTTATTAAATTTCATCTTAACACCACCCAATAAATCTCAGGATTATATACTATATTGTATGTGCTCCTGTATTATTGGGTGCATAGGAATCTTTATGAGAACGGCTTATTCACAATTTATTAATCTTGTCCTCACCTTATAAACATGTTATTAACAGCTTGTGCATAAGACTTTATGCCCGAAAGGTTTTAAAACTATTGTAAATGCATGATTAGCTTGTGTTTTAGATTTGTGGATATCTTAAATGTCCTATTCGGGGTATATGTCTGAAAACTCTATCTTGATACTCTCATAGTTATTTCCATTTGGACAATGAAGTTTTTCACCTTCGCATGGAGTCATATTGCAATCAACATGTAAAGTAACGATAAACTCCGTACCATGATTTTCTTCGCTTTTTACTTTGATATCGCCACCGTGCATTTCTACCAAAGACTTAACCAAAGAAAGGCCAATTCCGCTTCCCCCAAAGCCGCCGCCGACTTGCCTAAACCTTTCAAATATCGTTTCTAATTGATCCCGGGGGATACCAATTCCCGTATCCTTCACTATTATTCTTATGGAATCTTCTTCCGTTTCTATGTTTACGCTGATACACCCTCCGGGTTCAGTGAATTTTATAGAATTTGCAAGAAGGTTTAATACTATCCTCTCTATCTGATCCAGGTCGCAGCAAATTACTTTTTCCTCCACATCGGTATCAAAAACTAAAGACAGGCCTTTGCTTTCTATGTACTCCACTATCGATAATGTTATATCTTCTACTGTTTTTACAATATCGCACTTTTTCGGACTCATTTTAAAGAACCCGGCATCAATTTTTGATATATCAATAAGGTTATTGATTAATCTTAGTAACCTGTAGCAATTTTGCCGCATTATTTTTATATACTTATTAATATGACACCCTCCATGGAAATCATGATCTTCATACAATGCTAAAAGCTGCAAAGTACCCATAATTACATTTAAAGGCGTCCTCAATTCGTGTGATATATTGGCTAAAAATTCATTCTTCGTTTTATCTGCCACCTTAGCCTCTTCCAATTTTATTGCGTTCTTTATTATCTCTTCTCTTAAGAGCTCATTTTTTCTTCTTTCTGTAATATCTCTAAGAACAGCCATTACAGATAGCAGTTTGTCGTCAATGAAACCCACATTCACTGCTTCCATATCAATTAATTGTCCATCATTCCTTATAATTTTCATTTCATAGGGCTTGCCGACTACTCCTAAGTTATTTTCCGATCGTTTTGACAGTTCCTTAATATAATTGAATTCATCACTTGTTAGAAATTCACTTGCTTCTTTTCCGATTATCTCGTCCGGATAGCTATAGCCAAAAGCCTTAACTCCGGCATTATTTATAAAAGTAATTATTCCGTCTTTAACTATTGTTACAGTATCCGGCAGCAACTCTAAAAGCTTTTTATATTTGTAATTTATAAGCCTAAGCTCCTCTTCCATTCTTTTTCTTTCTGTTATATCAAGAATATAATTAAAAATATACTTCAAAGAACCATCATCTTTATCTACCAAAAAAGCATCCTTATAAAGCCATTTGATCGCACCGGATTTTGTACTCACCCTCTTTTCCAAATTATAACTCTTTCGTAAACCGCTAATCAGTTCTTGGTGAAGAACCCTTTCTTTATCCGCGTCATCCTTTACCGTAACATTCCAAATATTTGTATTTAAAAGCTCATCCTCTTTATACTCTAATAAAGTAATCAGCTTTTTAGGTGCACCAATAAAACTACCGTCTTCGGCCGTATAAGTCACCATAATATCTGAAATATTTTCTATATCGTTTTTATACTTCCGGTTTTCATTAAACAATTGTCTATAATTTACTTCTGTATTTTTAAGCATAGCAAAACCTTTCCATTTTCATTAGTACTTCATGTTTATACATTATGTAAATTTATAGAATGCTTGTATCATTCTACACTTTAGCTTAAAAATCCTTTATTTACTTATCGCAAATAATTACATTTCCTAACAAAATCATATGGATAGTCTAAAACAATTCCAAAGGTAAGTCCTAAGAAAGGATTGATGGCAGTGAAACCTGCCATCAATTTTATAGATTTTATAACTTCATTTCTGTTTTATTCTCGATCAGATTAGATTTATCTTTTTGGAATATCTCATATACAACGGGGATTATAACAAGAGTCAATAGAGTGGACACCATAAGCCCGCTCATTAAAGATATCGCCATTGGCACCATTAAACTGCTGCCTCCCATCGCCAAGGGTATCAATCCGATAACTGTAGTTATTGTAGTTAGCATTATAGGTCTGAACCTTTTCTCCACAGCATCCATGCAGGCTGCGGTCACACTCTTTCCTTTTTTTCTTTCTTCATTTATAAAATCAATCAGAAGAATCGCATTATTTACGACAATGCCTGCCAGACTTACTATACCCAAAAGAGCCGTGAAGGATAGAGGTTGCCTGAACACGGCTATTCCGTAAACGGAACCGATTATCGACAGTGGGATGGTAACAAGAATTATAAGCGGCTGCATAAAGGAGCCGAATTGAAACAGCAATATCAAATAAACTGCTAAAACAGCAAATATAGCCGATATTCCCAAATCACCGAAATACTCCAATATCTTTTCTCTTTCTCCATCAAACACGACTTCAACATTTCCCAAATCGGCGCCTTTTAATTTACCTTCCAGCTTCCAAGTAATATCCACCGGGTTATATCCTGATTTTACATCGCTATATATAGTTACGGTCATTTCCCTGTTATATTTTGTCAATGAAGGGTATTCATGATCCAATTCTACTTTTCCAAATGATTTTAGTAGAACCTTTTGTTCGGAAATATTTGACTTTATCATCAGGTTTTCTAAATCTTCTTTTCTGTCAATTTTGCCTTTTACATTTATTTTATATTCTTTATTCCTTTGTCTCAACTTTGATGCATCTCTCCCCATTAAGGCTATATTTATTTCATTTTGAATATCATAAGCAGTCAGCCCGTAAAATGCAGCTATTTTTGTATCCGGCTTTACATTATATTGATATATTTTATCACTGTGATCATCCTCGATATTAATTGTTCCCGGGATTTCTCGCAAGTAAGACTTTATGGTTTCCGCAGATTCCACAAGGCTGTCCATATCATCACCGGCTACTCTGATCCTTATCGGCGCCCCGGTAGGTTCGGCCAATTCCAACAACTTGACAGTGGCTTTCCCGCCTGTGATTTGACTGTCTATTAAGTGTTGCAAATGGTTGGCAAACTCCGCATTGGTCTTAAAGTCCTTACTTTTTTTTAAATCAACATTGAAAAGCACCTGTGCATAATCCTTTGATGGTGTACTGAGAGGTACCGCGTTATAAAATTTAGGCAAACCGTCACCTATCGCACCGATGTGAAATTCAATTTCCTCTTGTTTTGACAGTATTTCAAAAACTTCTTCCGTAACCTTCTCAGTCTTTTCCATGTCAAAACTTTGCTCCGCATTTATATTGATATAAAGTAGGTTTTTATCCGCATAAGGAAAGAATTGCAAACCTAAATTCAGTGCTGTATAAATTGATGTTCCGAATATGATTATAGAAACAGTGATAGTCAGCCATTTCTTTTTCAGCCCCATAACCAATAGCTTTTCAAAAAACTTTCTGATTCTATGGTTTTTGTTTTTATCATTGCTTGGTTTAAAAGTAGCGTATGCCAATGCCGGAGTTACAAAAAGAGCAACAAAATATGATGCGCTGAGAGCTATTATAACGATAGCCGGAACGCTGAACACATATTCCCCGGCAACACTATCCAACATTAACAAAGGTATAAATGCCGCCACGGTAGTAAGAGTGGATGTAAAAATAGGTATGGCAACCTCTCTAACGCCTCCAATGCAGGCTCTCAATCTTTCATCCCCTCTATCAATCCTGACCTGTATTGCGTCGGAAGTGACAATTGCATTATCCACCAACATACCCAAAGCGATAATAAGAGCCGATATGGAAATCTGATGAAGCTTAATTTTTAATAAACTCATCATAATAAAAGTAACACAAATCGACAATGGAATAGCTGCTGATACGATGACCGCATTTCTCAAACCCATACCTAAAAAGACAACGGCTATAACAAATACGACTCCTTGCAAAAGATTAATAATAAAGTTGCTTGTTGATTTACTGACTTCATGGGGTTGAAAAATTATTTTATCCATTGAAACATCATTGGGAAGATTGCTTTTAAAGCTTTCCAGCCTCTTTTCAACATCTTTACCAATTAACACTATGTTTTTATTATTAATAAAGTATCCCGTCAAAAGTACTGCATTTTCGCCGTTATACTTCACCTTATAATTTGCATCTTCCAAGCCCATATATACATTTGCCATATCCTTTAGCCTAACCGCAACTCCGGTTTCACGGGAAATATATACAACTGTGTCTTCTATGTCTTTTATGTTTTCATATCTGCTTGATACTTTAACATTTATAGTGCTTTCGCCTTCAATGGTACCTGCCGGGATTTCCACATTATTGGCTTGGATAATGTTAATAACATCCTGCATTGAAAGCTTATATTGATTTAATACCTCCGGAACAATCTCAACCTTTATCTCCTTTTTTTGCACCCCATCTATATCAAACCTTGATATACCTTCAATTTTCATTAAGTCCTTTTTTAGGTCCTCGGCAAAAAACTCCAATTCTTCATAGCTGTATTCAGAACCCGAAAGGCTTATTATCATACCTGCAGTATCAGCAAGCTCGGTATTTATTTCTATATCACTGCATTCTTCCGGTAATTGACTTTGTAGATCCTCCATTTTTCGCCTTAATACATCCCAGCTCTTATCAGGGTTTGCATCATTTCGCAGCCTTACTATCACAATAGATACGCTGTTTTTTGAAAAAGATTGGGAATAATCGTATCCTTCTATTTCAACTAATCTATCTTCTATCTTTTTTGTGACCAGTTTTTCCGTAATCTCGGGAGAAGCACCGGGATAAACTGTTGTAATCATGGCAAAAGGTGAAGTTATGTCCGGGTCTTCCTGCTTCGGAATTATATAATAATTAAAAAGTCCGAAAATCATTAGACCTATTGATAGAGCAAATACAATTTTTCTATTTCTTATTGCTGCCGATATAGCTTTGATTAACACCGAAAAACCCCCTGCTACTTTATGATTTCTATTGCATCTCCGTCATTTATTTTTTTCATACCTTCAATTATTAACATATCGTTCTTTATCAGCCCTATAACCTCAACTTTATCTCCCTTTATTGCGCCCAATTCTATCTGCTTTTTCCTGGCCTGTTCTCCTTCCACTACATAAACATAGTCAAAGTTACCTCTCATAACACAGGTTAACGGAATGTTTATCGCATTGTATTCTCCTATGGGAATGCGAACTTTAGCAATAGCACCGGATGGCAAAGGCGAATCCTCAATCTCACCTTTTGTAATAAAAGTGCGGGTTTCTTCATCCATTATTTGATCAATGCTTGTTATCTTACCTTTATATTTTTTATCAGATACTTCTATTTCAATAGGGTCTCCTATGTTTATTGTCGCTGCATCATCAGAAGAGAGGCCGAATTTAACAATATTTGTGCCGCTTCCAAGCACAATGACGGGGTAACCGGAGCCGATTAATTCACCGGGTTTGGACGTAAGTGTCATAACATATCCATCCATGTCAGACCTCATAACCGCATCATTTATTACACTTGTCTTATAGTTCAAATCAGTATCCGCTTGGTTTATTTGTGCCTTCAAAATTTCTATATCTTCTTCCCCGGCACCTTTTTCAACTTGGGTAAGTATAGTCTTTGCAGCTTTCAATTCCTCTTCCCTTATATCCAGTTCAAGTTTTGCACCTTCCAACTCATGCCTTGAAAGACCGCCTGCATCATATAGTTTTTGAGCCCTATCATAGCTGCCCTTTGCATAAGCGAAGGCATTTTCAGCTTTTGACACGTTACTTTTCGCTAATATTATATCTTCTTCCGTCGCACCTTTTACTGCTTTATCATATTGTGCCGTTGCCGCATCCTTTACTGCTTTTGCAGCATCCACTGAATATCCTAAATCTTTGGTATCAATGGAAGCCAAGACCTGTCCCGTTTTTATCTTCTCGCCTTCCGATACCTTGATGTCTTTGATTTTCCCCGCAGATTTAAAACTAAGCTTTTTTACCTCCAAGGGGGTTACTATTCCCATATATATCAGCTCGGATACAGCCGTTTCTTCTTTTACTTCAGTTACCTTTACCGGTTTTCTAACCGAATTTTTATCATTTTCAATATTATTACCACAACCGGAAACCAATAGGACAAGCACTGCAGCAATTATTATAAGTATTCTTTTTGTTTTCACTGATACTACCTCCGATAATGTAATAAGACAGGGGACGCTTCTTATTAAACACCTGTTTTAAACCTATGTTTTAATACTATCATTCATGCTCTCTGTTATCAAGATTTTATTTTGGAAAGATAAAATATCTCATTATGAAATGGATTAACTTAAAACAGTATCGATAAGGAGTTTTATATATTCTTCAAAGTCCTTATTACTGTTTAAAGAGATGATTAAATGCCCATCGGCAAAATTTTCTTCAACTATCCTGTTTATTATAGGCCCCAGAATTCCGGAAAAAATCTGCAGATATTTAAAGCTTATCATTCTTCCTTCATCAGATTTTATTATATCGCCGATTATCTCTTGTATCATTATCTGCAAATCTTTATTTAAGTAGATTTTTTGAATTAAGGCAGGCTTATAGCTTTTATCTTCAGTAGTAAGATTTACAATCAAACCTATCAAAGCGGGGTACTTATTTATAAACCCGGAAAGGCTCCTTGCCCAACTGAGCAGTTTTTCATAGGGAGACAATTCATCAGAGGTCAAAATATTATACTGCAGTTCATAAAGGGAGGTTGAATAGTACTTTTCCACTTCTTTTAAAAGGCTTTTTTTATTACCAAAATGGTAATTAACAGAAGCCACGTTTACTTCAGCCAATTCCGCCAGCTCCCTGATTGTGACATCACCCTTCAATCCCACTGTTTCTATTGCGGATTGAAATATTCTATCTCTTGTATCGCTAATTGCCTTTCTCATAGTATTCTCCTTTTCTCGTCATTTTTCCTTGACATCATCATCACAAACATCACCCCGTTAAGATTCTTCAGTCGCAAGTTCCCTCAGAATGACAGTCTCGATATTGTTTATCACTTTCGAAAGTTTGTCATCCTGAGGGAATTGCAGTGCAATTTCTCGAAGGATCTTAAAAGTCAATCGATAAGTCTTTCCATTCAGGATTTTTGCTTTGTATTAATTCTTTTTTCTTTTGTCTTCTCCAACCTTTGATTTGTTTCTCTTTTTCTATTGCTGATTTTACATCAGAAGTATAATCAAAATATACTAATTTGTTTATATTATATTTTGAAGTAAAACCCTTAATTAATTTATTCTTATGTTCATACACTCTGCGTTCTATATCATTAGTGATGCCGGTATATAAAACCCTATTATTCCAGTTTGTCATGATATATACATAGTACAACATATCACCCCATTAAGATTCTTCAGTCGCAAGCTCCTTCAGAATGACAGTCTCACTACTATTCATCCATCGTTCCACTATCGTTCATCGCCGCACTTGTCCCTGCTATTCTTCCGGTGGACCAAGCCCAATGCAGATTATATCCGCCGCAATCACCGTCTATATCCATTACTTCGCCTGCAAAATATAGCCCCGGTACGAGCTTTGATTCCATTGTTCTCGGGTTGATATCTAAAACGCTGATTCCGCCCGCCGTTACCTGGGCTTCACTCCAGGACTTTGACCCGGTAATGTTAAAAGACCATTTTTTCAATATGCCTGCAAGCCTATCAAGCTGCTCTGTTGTAACATTTCTGCAGGGCATGTTTACATCGTTAATCTCTCCTTCTTTTAAAAGTGCATTAATAAGTCTTTTATTGATGAGACCAATAAAGCTGATGTGAAGCGGCTTTTCCGGTCTTAAATTATTCCTTTCTATCAGCAGTTGAAACAATTCATCTTTATTTATTCTAGGGAACATATCTAAACAAAACATCAGACTCTCTCCCGGTTTTAAATATTCCCCTACGATACGACTTAATTGAAGGGCAGGTATGCCGGATACACCGTAGTCGGTGAATTGCACCTCACCAAAATCCTCCCTAAGCGTTTTCCCCGCCATTTCAATATAAGCCCTGCCGGTATGTCTGATACCGGCTATTCCTTTAAGATAAGGGGAATCCAACTTAATTTGTACTAATGAGGGAAAAGTATCCGTAATTTTATGCCCCAAGGATTTAACCAATCCATACCCCTTTCCTATAGAGCCCAGTCCGGGATTTGCCTTACCCCCCGTCGCTAAAATTACTTTATCTCCAAAGACTTTGTTGCCGTCTTTTAATTTTATAGTAAAGCCATTGCTTTGAAAAATGATTTCTTCTACACTAACACCGCAAACTTCATCAATCCCCAAATAATCCATCTCATATCTCAATACATCCAAAACAGAGGACGCCTGCAGCGAAGCCGGATAAACCCGCCCATCTTCCTCTATCCAATGCAAACCTAAATCTTCAAAAAATCGAATAGTATCCATATACCCGTACCTGCCCAAAACTCCGTATGCAAATTTAACATTACTGCCGTGATACTTTCCGATATCCATATTCATATTAGTGAAATTGCACCTTCCGTTTCCGGTGGCCAATATCTTTCTGCCCACCTTCGGCAACTGTTCCAATACTGTTACTTGTGCACCGCCGCGGGCGGCAAAAATAGCAGCCGTCATACCTGCAGCCCCACCGCCGATTACCAAAACCCTAACCTTTTTTTCTATTGGTATCCATCTCCTTTAT
>CAYXAT010000018.1:0-14141 GCA_964462065.1 uncultured Clostridiaceae bacterium
GAAGAAGGTGCACATGTGTCCGGTATATCAGCATCATTTTTAAATCTTTATATTACATTGCTTACTTCTTTTACTATAGTCGTATCGATGAGAATAGTGGGAATCTTTATGGTTTCATCATTGTTGGTTTTGCCTGTGGCAACGGCGATTCAGATAGGAAAAGGTTTTAAAAACTCGCTATTTTTATCTATCATTTTTGCATTGATTTCGGTTATATTCGGCTTAATCATATCATATTATTTAGATATTGCATCCGGTGGTGCTATTATTTTACTTTCTGTTTTGATGTTAGTCATTATTTTGATTTATAACATGGCTAAAAAAGTTTAGAAATACCTTAGATGGTGGTGAAAATATGGATGTAAAAAAAGCAATAGAGATATTAAAGGAAAATGGATATAAATGTACTTCACAAAGAAGAATTATACTTGATGTTATATGTGAACAAAACAGACCTTATAAGGCTAATGAAATTTTCAAAAAGGTATCGGAAATAACTCCGGATATAAATTTTTCAACTATATACAGAAACTTAGAACTGCTGTTGGAATTAGGTATCATAAATAAGATAAGCCTCGATGAAAGTTTTAATTATTACGAAGTATCGACAGGCAAACACAGACATCATATAATTTGCAAAATATGTGGCAACGTAAAGGAAATTGATCTATGTCCTTTTAAGGAGATGGAAAAGAGCAAATTGGAAGAGTTGGGATTTGAGCCTCAGGATCATAAATTCGAAATATATGGTTTATGCAGCAAATGCAAAAACAGGGTAACTGAATAAATGATTCTTAATTTTGGTTAATAAACAGTATTAATGATATAATTATATAATAGAATATTAAAGGAATATAAATATTTTGGCTGCGCAATCTTACGAGGTGAATATATGATTAAAAGGAAACATTTTATCCTTTCTTTGTTTATAACAATTTTGGTTACAGGTATGTTGGTGTTCACATTATCCAATTATATATCTATCACCATCGGTAATAAAGTTGTTGTTACGAAAAGTGATTATCAGGTGCTCCAAGACAGTAAAAAACTTCTCTCGCTAAAAAAATATATAGATAAAAGCTATTTGGAAAAAGTAGATAGCGAGACATTAATGGAGGGGGCTATTAAAGGTTTGTTTGATTCTTTGGATGATCCTTATTCCCTTTATATGAATAAAGAAGAATTTAAGGATTTCAACGAATCTACATCAGGCATTTATGGCGGAATAGGCGTTATTGTAACAGAAAAGGACGGTTATGTTACAGTGGTTGCACCTATTGAAGACACGCCCGGGGATAAAGCGGGGCTTAAAACCGGAGACAGGATAATAAAGGTCGATGATATAGACACAACCGGAATCGGTTTGGATAAAGCCACTTCCTTGATGAAGGGGAAAAAAGGAACAAAGGTAATGCTTACTATATTAAGGGATGATAAAAAAGAACCTATTGAAGTTGTTATAAAAAGAGAAGAAATCGTGTTAAAAACTGTAAAGGCTGAAATCTTGGAAGATGGCATTGCATATATAAGGATAAGTATGTTTGATCAGGATACGGGTAAAGAGTTTAAAAAAGCAGTTAAAGAAATTGAGAAACAGAATTCAAGGGGTTTGATTATTGATTTGCGGCAAAACCCCGGTGGATTTGTAAAACAATGTGTCGATGTAGCTGATGAACTTCTGGATAAAGGTATCATCTTTTATACCGAAGATAAAAATAAAAACAGAGATATAACTTATTCAAAAGATGGAAAAGTTAACGTACCTTATATTTTGTTGGTTGACGGAGGCAGCGCAAGCGCTTCGGAAATCGTTGCCGGGGCGGTAAAAGACAGAAAAGCAGGTCTGATAATGGGAGAAAAAACCTTCGGTAAAGGTTTAGTGCAAACGGTGGAAAAGCTATACGACGGTTCCGGGTTCAAGCTTACTACACAAAAATATTATACACCAAACGGAATAAGTATAAATAAAATAGGTATAGACCCGGATATCGAAGTTTTAGCCTTGGAAGAATTAGAGGACAAAAATACGGGAGAAATCAAGGATATCCAACTTGAAAGGGCCGTAGAAGAAGTACGAAAAATCATAGATTAGTCGGGGTGAAAAATGAATACATTTTTTAAGGTAGCGGGTATGGCTCTGGCAGCTATTGGCTCCATGATGTTCAGTCCGCTATTTTGGTTTGTTATTGTCATCACTTCTTTGATTTATAAAAGGAATTCAAAATTGGAATATGCCGCATTAGGTTACAATGAACCTCTTTGGCAGAAAGTATTAAATTCACTGTTAGCCGGATTATTAGCGGGAATATTAGGCAGCGCTATTTCAGTTCTGCTTGGATTGACAATTGAGCAATATATACCCGGTGAAGGTGTATATAGTTCCGGTATATTATATATATGGGTTATTGCATTGCTTCTTTCATTGCTTAATCAGCGATATCTTTGTTTTTCTTATGCGGGAGGAATAGTTGCACTGTCTAATCTTATAACTGGCTACCCCAGGATTAATGCGATAGGTATTTTGGCATTGGTAGGCATCCTTCATCTTGCAGAAAGCTTGCTCATATTGATTGATGGCCATTCCAATGCCGTACCCGGATTTTTTAAATTGAAAACCGGCGAAATAGTTGGTGGTTTTCATATGAATAGGGTGTGGCCTTTACCCGTGTTAATTTTCTTCGCTGCATTTATAGCCGGTGGAATAGGAGATTCAGTATCAATGCCGGATTGGTGGCCTATTATAAAAATATCCGGGGTTGAGCAAATGAGTGATTTAATATATATGCTCCAACCTATACCTGTGATTTTGGGGTATGGGGATATAGCAATAGTTAAGAGTCCATCCCAAAAATGCAAAGAATCTGCTCTAAATCTTTCAATTTACAGTATATTTTTATTGGTCTTATGTATTGTTGCTTCTAAAATCCGGATTTTTGCTTATCTTGCTGCATTATTTGCTCCCGCAGGACATGAGCTGTTGATATTATTCGGTCAAAAAAAAGAAGAACATGGTGAACGCTGTTTTGCACCTTCAAAAAAAGGATTAAAGGTTTTATATGCAATAAAAGATTTCCCGGGACATAAAATGAATTTAAATGCCGGCGATATCATTTTAAAAATAAACAATAATGATATATTAAATGAAGAACATCTAAATGAAGTGTTAGAAGGATACCCCACATATATTTGGCTGGATGTAGAAAAGGCAGACGGCAGTTTAAAGGCCATAGAATATAAGGATTATAAAAAGGGAATAGGAAACTTGGGTATAATTTTTTCAACGGAGAACCCCGATAAATATTTTGAATTAAAAATGGATTCACCTTTATTTGATAAACTAAAAAATAAATTGAAAAGCATACTTGGAATAAGTGAATAAAACAAAAATCTTGTATAGGCTGTTCTATTTGATTCAAATCGTTTAAGCAGCAATGAAGTAATTTGTATCAAACAGAACAATAACAAGATAAGATTATCATAAATTCTTTTTATCTTTTTTGGCGAGCTTACATTTCATTGTGAAATCTAAAAGCTCTTCTAACGCAGAATTTTCTTTAAAGCTTATGGTCTCCGTATATTTGTATACAGTCCAGTATTTATTATTATCATTTTTAAAACTATCCGGGAAGTTGTTTAAATCTTTATTCATAATCTTGCCTCCAAAATTAATATTGAAATTGATATTTATAATAGTATAATTTTACCTGAATCATTATTTTACATTTAATAAATTATTGAAATTGATGCTATTATTGCTATCACTTAATGTAATTACTTGGCATTAAAATGTTCGCTGCACTACATTTTATTAATAAATTGGTTAAAATTGTTTATATAATTATTATATTAACCACATGCTTATAATATTACATTATTATTAAAGTTTATGCAATAGAAAATTATAATTATTTGATAATTTATACACAAATATTTGAATATTTAACCGACTCGATGATTTGACATTTGTCAAGTAAAGATATATAATTTTCATACGAACGTCTGTTCCTGCATTTGTAAAAAAATGTGTTTATAAAAAAGTTGATACTATAAATATTGTGTGTTAAATTAAATTACATACGATATTTTTCTGATAACCAAATTATTCGGAGGAATTTATGTCAAAACTTAAGATAGTATCTGATTTTAAACCGACGGGGGATCAGCCTGAGGCCATAGATAAGTTGGTGCGAAGCATACAAAAAGGTGAAAGATTTTTGACTTTAAAGGGAGTAACCGGTTCCGGCAAGACTTTTACTATGGCAAATGTAATAGAAAGATTGCAAGTACCAACATTGGTTTTGGCTCATAATAAGACTTTGGCTGCTCAGCTTTGCAGCGAATTCAAAGAGTTTTTTCCCAATAATTGCGTGGAGTACTTTGTAAGCTACTATGATTATTACCAACCGGAGGCTTATATAGCTCAAACTGACACTTATATAGAAAAGGATTCTCAAATCAATGATGAAATAGATAAATTGAGGCACTCGGCTACAGCAGCATTGTTCGAACGCAGGGATGTTATTATAGTTGCCAGTGTATCGTGTATTTATGGTCTTGGCGACCCGGAAGATTATAAGAACCTGATGTTATCACTGAGAAAAGGCATGATAAAAGACAGGGATGAGATTTTAAGGAAGCTTGTTGATATTCAGTATGATAGAAATGATATTAATTTTATCAGGGGCACTTTTAGAGTCAGAGGGGATGTAGTGGAGATATTTCCCGCCGCATCATCGGATAAGGCCATAAGGATAGATTTTTTCGGTGATGAGATAGACAGAATTTTGGAATTCGATTCATTAACGGGAAATATAATCGGGGAGAGGCAGCATGTATATATTTATCCCGCTTCTCATTATGCAACAACTTATGAGAAATTAATGAAGGCGATAAATAACATAGAGATTGAATTGGATGAAAGATTAAAGGAATTAAGGGAGCAGGATAAGCTTTTGGAGGCTCAAAGGCTTCTGCAAAGGACTAATTTTGATATAGAAATGATGAAAGAAGTGGGTTACTGTTCCGGCATAGAGAACTATTCCAGACATATCAGCGGAAGGGCACCCGGCAGCTCGCCTTATACACTTCTGGACTTTTTCCCGAAGGATTTTCTTATGATAATTGACGAAGCACATGTTACAATACCACAAGTCAGGGGGATGTATTTCGGAGACAAGTCCAGGAAGGAAAACCTTGTTGAATACGGTTTCAGATTGCCTTCCGCATTGGATAACAGACCGTTAAATTTCACTGAATTCGAAAGCAAGCTGAATAATGGGATTTTTCTCAGCGCAACACCGGCTAATTATGAATTGGAAAAAAGCAGCAGGGTTGTTGAACAATTAATAAGGCCTACGGGGCTTGTAGACCCGGAAATAGAAGTATGCCCCATTAAGGGACAAATTGATCACCTTATAGGTGAGATAAGGCACAGAGTTGATAAGAAACATCGAGTACTGGTTACTACATTAACCAAAAAAATGGCTGAAGATTTGACTGCATATTTAAAGGATTTGGATATCAAGGTAAGATATCTGCATTCCGATATAGATACTCTGGAGAGGATGGAAATTATAAGAGATTTGAGACTGGGTGAATTTGATGTATTAGTGGGGATAAACTTGCTTAGAGAGGGCTTGGACTTGCCAGAAGTATCCTTGGTAGCCATATTGGATGCAGATAAGGAAGGTTTTTTAAGGTCTGAGACATCATTGATACAGACTATAGGAAGGGCTGCCCGTAATGTAGAAGGCAAGGTTATTATGTATGCGGATAAAATAACTGAATCCATGGGAAGAGCCATAAGCGAAACCAACAGAAGAAGGCAGATACAGATGGAGTATAATAAGGAACACGGAATAACTCCAAAAACCATAAATAAAGGTATACGTGATATAATAGAAGCCACAAAGGCCGCAGAAGATAGTGCCGTGTATAATGTGAAAAATAAAAGAGGAAGAATAAATAAAAAAGACTTGGAAAAGCTTATAGAAGCTTTAGAGGGAGAAATGAAAGACTGTGCAAAAAGCCTTCAATTTGAACGTGCAGCACAGTTACGGGATGAAATAGCCAATCTAAAAGAAAAATTCAACGGGGTGTAGTTATGTCAAAGGATAAAATAATAATCAAAGGCGCACGAGAGCACAATTTAAAGAATATAGATTTGGAAATACCGAGGGATAAATTTGTTGTCATTACAGGCTTATCCGGTTCAGGCAAGTCTTCATTGGCGTTTGATACTATTTATGCGGAGGGGCAAAGGAGATATGTTGAATCGCTTTCAGCATACGCGAGACAATTTTTGGGGCAAATGGATAAACCGGATATAGATTATATAGAAGGACTATCACCTGCAATCTCAATTGATCAAAAAACAACCAGCAAAAATCCTCGTTCGACAGTAGGCACGGTAACGGAGATACATGATTATCTTAGGTTGTTGTATGCAAGAATCGGAATACCCCATTGTCCCAATTGCGGTAAGGAGATAACTCAACAGACGGTGGACCAGATGATTGACTATTTAATAAGCTTGGATGAAGGAACAAAAATTCAGTTGATGGCACCCGTTATCCGCGGTAAAAAGGGGGAGCACCAAAAAGTATTACAGGAAATAAAAAAGGCCGGTTTTGTACGGGTTAGGATAGACGGTGAAATATCAGACATAAATGAAGAAATAAAGATGGAGAAAAATAAGAAGCACAGTATTGAGGTTGTTGTTGACAGAATAGTTATAAAAGAAGGAATTGAAGCAAGATTGTCAGATTCTCTTGAAACCATATTAAAGCTTTCGGGAGGTTTAGCTTTAGTTGATATCGGAGGAAAAGAGGAAAAATTGTTCAGTCAAAACTATGCCTGTGAAGATTGTAATATTGCCATAGAGGAGTTATCGCCAAGGATGTTTTCATTTAACAGTCCTTTTGGGAAATGCCCCACATGCGACGGCTTAGGAGAGCTTAAAAGAATAGATCCGGATTTGGTATTGCCACATAAGAATTTAAGCATCAAGGGAGGCGCCATTGACCCTTGGAAGAATACCAACGGAGATACCTGGAATTACGGCATGGTAGAAGCAGCATCAAAACATTACGGATTCAGCATGAGCAGTCCTATTTCCGAGCTGGATGACAGTGTTATTGAACTGCTGCTATACGGCAGCAAAGGCGAGAAGTTTAAGATGAAGTATGAAAGAGAGTTTGGCAAAGGCGAAGTGATGATAGCTTTTGAGGGAATAATAAATAATTTAAATAGAAGATACAAACAGACACAGTCTAATTATATAAGGTACGAAATAGAGAAATACATGTCATCGGTGCCTTGTCCTACATGTAACGGAGCCAGGCTTAAAAAAGAAAGCTTATCGGTTTATATCGGCGGTTTGTCTGTCGCCGAGCTCAGCAGCTTGCCGGTTCATAAGATTAAAGATTTTTTCGGTAATTTAAAGTTAACTGAAAAACAAGAGTTTATTTCTAAACAAGTAATAAAAGAGATCACTACAAGACTTGAATTTTTAGTAGATGTCGGATTGGATTACTTGACTCTTTCGAGAGCCTCAGGAACATTGTCCGGCGGCGAATCTCAAAGGATAAGGCTGGCTACTCAAATAGGTTCAAGCCTGGTAGGAGTTTTATATATATTGGATGAGCCCAGTATTGGATTGCATCAAAAAGATAATGGAAAACTGCTTAAAACTTTAAGGAACCTTACGGATATAGGTAATACGGTAATCGTAGTTGAACATGATGAGGAAACTATGTATGCCGCGGACCATATCATTGATATCGGGCCCGGTGCCGGTGTACACGGCGGGTTCATAGTTGCCGAAGGCACCATTGATGATATAAAAGAATGCGAAGGTTCCATTACAGGTCAGTACTTATCTGGTAAAAAAGTTATTCCCGTACCGGATGGCAGAAGAGGACCCAACGGGAATTGGATAACAATAAAAGGTGCCAGGGAAAACAATTTAAAGAATATAAATGTAAAAATCCCTATGGGCGTTTTTAATTGTGTAACCGGGGTCTCCGGGTCCGGCAAGAGTACATTGATTAATGAAATACTGTATAAAAGCCTGTCACAGAAAGTATACGGTTCGAAAAACAGACCGGGGCTGCATGATGAAATAGGCGGATATGAATTCTTGGATAAAATTATTGAAATAGATCAATCGCCTATCGGTCGCACTCCCCGTTCCAACCCCGCGACCTATACAGGAGTTTTTGATTTTATTAGAGATGTTTATACATCAACCACTGAGGCAAAAATGAGGGGATATAAAAAAGGGCGGTTCAGCTTTAATGTAAAAGGCGGAAGATGCGAAGCATGCAGAGGAGACGGCATAATAAGAATCGAAATGCAATTTCTTTCCGATGTTTATGTACCCTGTGAAGTTTGCAAAGGAAAAAGGTATAATAGGGAGACTTTGGAAGTAAAATATAAAGGAAAAAATATATCCGAAATATTGGATATGACAGCGGAAGAAGCATTGATATTTTTCGAAAATATACCTAAAATAAAGAGAAAGCTGGAAACTCTGGTTGACGTGGGACTGGGGTATATCAGACTGGGACAACCGTCTACCCAATTATCCGGAGGGGAGGCCCAAAGAATAAAATTGGCCTTTGAGCTGTCAAAAAGGAGTACCGGCAGAACCATGTATATATTGGATGAGCCAACAACCGGCCTTCACACGGCGGACATATCTAAACTGTTAAAGATTTTGGATAGGCTGGTCGAAGGCGGAAATACGGTAATAGTAATCGAGCACAATTTAGACGTGATAAAAAGAGCGGATTATATAATTGATTTGGGACCCGAAGGCGGAGACAGAGGCGGAACGGTAATAGCGGAAGGAACTCCGGAAGAGATAATAAAAACTCCCAACTCATATACCGGTGAGTATTTAAAAAGGGTGCTTAATTAAGAATTTGTTGGTCGGCTTCCACCGACCTGTAATTAGCAATTTTATTTAAAAGGGAAAGGAGAAGTGTGATGAATACATTTTTAAAAAAATTAGTTGATAAGGGATTTATGACAGAAGGTCAGGGGCAATATATTGAAGAAGCAATAGCGAAAAAAAACAGTTTTATTGTTTCAGGGCATAAAGGTTGGGGCATACTTCCCCTGATGGCTGCAGTTAGTGCCGCAGCGAAGGGCAGTTTTAGGATAAAACAGGTAAAAGTCTTTGAGGATTTGGAAGAGGATACAGATTATTTATTGATAGCCGATATCAAGGATATTGACTACGGCAAACTGGTTGAGAAAGCAATTTTAACTGAAAGCGCATCTTTTATAAGTCTTAAAGATCCGGATCACCCTTATTCTATCTTTAAAATATTGGGAGATATTAATAAATCCGGCGTAGTTGTTCAAAAAACCATACAGGTTCTTGAATGTGCTAAAATAAACGATGAGAGTAAACTTGCAAAAATAACTGAGGTTACAATGTCAGATAAAGGCAAGGTTAAAAAGGTGGATTTTAAAGAGTAGAGTTTTGCTACGGCCGGTATATGATTATACCGGTTTATTTTTTCTATGTATTATTTATATTGTTTACCTATTAAAAGCCCCATCACTCTAGCGGGGAGAGTTTGATTTCGTCCGTGGCAAGCATAAAAATCTATATTAAGCTTATGGTTACGTCTGAACAGTAAAAAAGCATGCATAAAAACACTTATTTAATAAATATAAGAGGAATAAACAATAAAAATGTTGTATCATTATAATAAGAAAGAAAGCAGCGTTAACGAATACATAAGCTTTGGAGGGTTACAAATGAGCATAGAAAGTGTAAAAAAACAATTTAAAGAAGAGGGTCTTCCCTTAGAAGTTATAGAAATGAATACCAGCACGGCAACAGTCGGGTTGGCAGCAGCCGCTTTGGGCGTAGAACCTGCAAGAATAGCCAAGACCATGGCTTTCAGGTTGAAGGAAAGGGATATATTGCTATTGACAAAAGGTGATGTAAAGGTAGATAATCAAAAATTCAAAGGGTACTTTAAGGAAAAAGCCAAATTTGTAGGTCTGGACGATTTAGAAGAAGCCACAGGACACCCTATGGGGGGAGTATGCCCTTTCGGTCTTAATAAACCTTTGGAAATATATTTAGATATATCGTTAAAAGTATTTGACTATGTTTTCCCTGCAGGTGGAGGTGCTAATACCGCTGTAAAAATTGATGTGGACTATTTAGCTGAAGTAACAAACGGGATATGGGTAGATTTGTGTAAAGTGTAATCCGAGAACAAAGAGGAATCAATATGGTAACTTTGGAAGAAAAATTGAATAATATGCCGGATAAGCCCGGCGTTTATATAATGAGAAATGAAGAGAACCAGATTATTTATGTGGGGAAGGCCATCAATCTTAAAAACCGTGTCAGGCAGTATTTTCAGAATTCGAAAAATCAGTTGGCAAAGGTTTATGCAATGGTGGAAAACATTAAGGATTTTGATTATATCATAACAAAAAATGAACTGGAAGCCTTAATATTGGAATGCAATCTAATAAAAAAACATAGACCTAAATATAATGTAACACTTAAAGATGACAAACATTATCCTTATATAAAGATAACTCTGGGTGAAAGCTTTCCCAGAATAATTATAGTAAGGGAGATTAAAAAAGATAAAGGCAAGTATTTCGGTCCTTATGCAGACAGTAAAGCAGTAAAGCAAACCATAAGCCTGATTCAAAGAATTTTCCCTATTAGAGACTGTAATAAAGATATTGAAAAAATTGCAGGAATGAACAGACCATGTCTCAATGCCCATATAAACAGATGCATAGCACCGTGCACGGGAAAAGTAAGCAAAGAGGAATATAATAGCATAATTAAAGATATATGCCTGTTTTTAGAAGGAAGGCAGCAAAAACTGATAACGGATTTGGAAAGAAGAATGGAAGAATACTCCCGGGACTTGGAGTTTGAAAGGGCAGCGGAGATCAGAGATCAACTGTTGGCGGTTAATAAAATAAATGAAGAGCAGATTGTAATTTCAGCAAAACTGGAAGATTTAGATGTCATCGCATACGATACTAAATCAAATCTTGTAAGCGTACAGGTGTTTTTTATCCGGTTAGGAAAGCTCATCGGAAGGGAAAACTTTTTTCTAACAGATGAAGAAAAAAGCGAAGAGGCAGAGGTTGTTGGGAGTTTTATAAAACAGTATTATAACAAAGCGATATTCGTTCCAAAAAACATTCTTGTGCCGATAGAAATAGATGACAAAGATATATTGGCTAAATGGTTAAGCGAGAAGAAAGGCGGCAAGGTAAGGATAGCGGTGCCCCAGAGAGGCGACAAGCGAAAGCTCATGCAGATGGCTCAGAACAATGCAAAGGAGTCTTTGCGACTTGAAATTGATAAACAAAACAAATACAAAGAAAAAACCTCCAAGTTGTTTAAGGAGCTGGCAGATTGTTTGAATATAGGCGACAACATTCATCGCATTGAAGCTTTTGATATTTCAAATATTCAGGGTGTAGACAATGTTGGCTCCATGATTGTGTTTGAAGAAGGAAAACCTGTTAAAAAACATTACAGACGATTTAAGATAAAAGGGTTTGAAGGCCAGGATGACTATGGCAGTCTCAAGGAGATAATAGATAGAAGATTTCAACATGGTCTTGAAGAAAGGTTAGAAATAGAGGGTAAAGATGGTGAATATGAACATGGCAAGTTTTCTGTTTTTCCCGACTTGCTCTTAATAGACGGTGGATTGGGGCAGATAAACGGGGTCAAAACAATATTAGAGAAATTTAACCTGGATATACCGGTATGCGGAATGGTTAAAGATAATAAACATAGAACGAGAGGACTTATTTATGAGGGCAGCGAGATTTTCCTATCAAAAAGCAGCGAGGTTTTTAAACTTGTAACCAGAATACAGGATGAAGCCCACAGGTTTGCCATAAATTATCATAGAAGTTTAAGAGAAAAGAAAATTACCAAGTCTATTCTAGATGATATACCCGGTGTAGGCGCTGTAAGGAAAAATGCTTTGCTGAAACATTTTAAAAACATAGAACACATAAAAGCCGCTTCTTTAGATGATTTGCTTGAGGTTGATGAAATTAATAAAAAGGTTGCCGAGGAAATAATAAACTTTTTTAAAAAATAGGTTCAGGATGCAATTTCATTTTATTTATTAATAGTCATTGATTGGGGGTTTTTACATGAATAAAAAATTATACAGATCGAGGCGAGTAAAAGCCGTATCGGGTGTATGCGGGGGTTTGGCGGAATATTTCAACATAGATGTAACTATTGTAAGATTGATTTGGGTAGCAGCTTTTCTTTTTAGTGCCGGATTTCCTGCTTTGATGGCTTATATTATAGCGATATTTGTAATTCCATTAGAGCCGGATTCAGATAATAATTATGATAATATTTATTATACAGTTCATAAGGATGAAGATAGATAAAATGGAGCTTCCAGGTTTTTATGCAATGCTTAAATATATAAAACATGCACGTTGCATTTTGTGATATATTGTGGGGTAGGCGAGTTTGTCTACCCATTTATTATTATAAAAAATTGCATAATTATCTACGATTATATAACAATTACAATTTATGAACGTAATCCAAAACATACCTAAACAGTGGTTTTGTGATAAATTATTTTTACTTGGTTTTAACAGCAATATTTTAAAGAATGCAATGCTCATCTAAAGAATATAAATAGTGTAGCGGCCTTTATGCTGCAATTGATATTCTTTGGAGGTATTGCAATGCCGAAAAAGGTAATAAATATGATTTTCATAATCATTTCCTTTGCTTTTATAATTTTCGGTCCCATGCTGTTTAGAAAATACCATGTAGATTATAAAAAAAGCTATGAAGATAAGGAGAGCATTGCAAAATGGAAAGGCGTTATTACCATTTGGGACTACCCAAAAATAGACACGGCAACAGGCAGTGCTCACAGTTGGATTAACCGCAGAGTAAAGGAGTTTGAAAAACTGCATCCGGGTACATATATAGACTACAGAACTATCGATAGCGCCACCGGCAAGCTTACTCTTAGGGCAGCATCCAAAATCGGCGCATGTCCGGATATTGCCCCCATAGGGAGCGATATGTACTTTATTTCTTCCGGTTTTCTAGAACCGTTGAATGAGTATATAGAGAAAGAGGATTTTTTAGATGAAGCATTGTCATCTTGTATGTATAATGATACATTATATGGAATACCATGGGCAAAAATGGGTTACACTCTATTATTGAATAAAGATATTTTTGAAGACCGAAAAGTGGAATTACCTATAGAAGGGTTTTGGACATATGAAGAATTCTTGGAAAGCTTAAAAAAACTCACAGTAATAAGCACCAGAAAAGCCGGTTCAAGTGTATACGGTTTGGTAAGTTCTTTGGAAACAGGGCATTATAATCTTTATGGAACGTTATTATATGACAGTGCAATAACTGAGATAGAAAAAAGCTATAACAGCATTTTCGATGAAGCTATAACAGGTCTTATAAAGCTTAATGAATTAAAAAATGTACATAAGGTGTTGTATCCCGAAGTTACAAATATTAATAACAATCAGGCTTTTAATCTTTTTTTAGCAGGCAAGGCGGCAGTTTTTTTAGGAGATGCGTGGATGGTCCCTTATTTGAAAGGCTTTGGCATCAAACATGGTATGAACTTTACTACGGCCCATTACCCAAGCAAAAACAAAACAGATTCACCTTATATAAATGATATTTACTATTCATACGGTGTATTTAAGCAGGAAGACGAGATGAAGAGAGAAGCTTGTATTGAGTTCATAAAGTTTTTAACAGATGAAAAGTTTCAACAGGAGTTAAAAAAATTCGGTTATTTTCCGGCTCGAAAGTCTGCTAACTATATATACCAAACCGATAAAGAGATGTATACTATTCAAAGAGGATTGGAATCTGCCAAGCATATTGCAGACAATACACACTGGTGGGAAATAGACGAGATTTTTCGAAATGCTATATCGGATGCATTAAACGGGAACAAGAGTCCCGAAGAAGCCTTGCAAGAAGCAAAACAACTAACGACAAAGTATTTAGATAATTGATAAAAAGTGGACAGTTGGTTAGTTGGAATAGTTGGAATGTGTAGGTGCGGACGACTCTGTCCGCCCATGATAAGATTCTTCAGTCG
>CAYXAT010000018.1:14241-23434 GCA_964462065.1 uncultured Clostridiaceae bacterium
TGTGTAGGTGCGGACGACTCTGTCCGCCCATGATAAGATTCTTCAGTCGGAAATTCCTTCAGAATGACAGGCTTCGAGTCGTTGTCATCCTGAGGCATAGCCGAAGGATCTTGGAAAATGGATAGTTGGTTGGTTGGGAAAGTTGGAATGTTAATAATACAGTTTGGGGGATAGTTATGAAAGAAAAGCAGCCTGTAATAGAATACAATAATAAGAAATACCTTAGAATTCCGGTAAAGACTCATGTGATTCAAAAAGAGGATAATATCATTGATGTAGTAAAAAAATATGCTGAGGAAATTGTAAAAGATGACGATATTATATTTATAAGCGAGAAAGTGGTTGCCATTACCCAGGGCAGAGCATTTTTTTTGAATGAGATTAAACCCCGGCCCCTGGCTGTATTTCTGTCAAAACATGTAACGAAAACCCCTATAGGTATAGGCTTAGGTATTCCGGAGACCATGGAAATGGCTTTACGTGAATGTGGGGTTTTGAGAATACTTTTTGCGGCTGCAGTAAGCTTTATAACAAAGCTTTTCGGAAGAAAAGGGGACTTTTACAGGATAGCAGGGTATAAAGCATCATCTATTGACGGGCCTACACCAAATACCTTGCCGCCATATAATAAATGTGTTGTATTGGGACCGGAGGAACCGGACAAAGTGGCAAAGAATGTAAGAGATGCAATAAAATCAGAGGTTGCGGTGGTAGATATGAATGATTTCGGAGGAAATGTATTAGGAACTTCGAAAAATAATTTGGATAGAAAAATGATTTTGGAAGTATTAAAGGATAACCCCTTAGGGCAATGCTCCGAGCAGACCCCAATCGGTGTTATAAGACCTTTAAATCAGTAATAGCCGGAAAGGGAGGAGATTTTGCTGTTTAATAATGCATTTATTGGTGTAAGATATGATGAACCGATGAAAGAACATACCTCAATTAGAATCGGAGGAAAAGCGGAAATATACTTCGAACCGGAAAATATAGATGAATTGATTAGCTTTATACGTTGCTTGAGAGAAAAGGAAATACCCTATTTAATCGTAGGAAATTGTACTAATTTGTTGGTATCGGATGATGGGGTAAAAGGAGCCGTTATAAAATTAGGTGATAAGATTTCCCGGGTTGAGGTTATAGATAATAAGATTGTTGCTGAGTGTGGGGCACTTCTGACAACCATATCGAAAATTGCAGCAGAAAACTCACTAACCGGAATGGAGTTTGCAAACGGGATTCCCGGTTCCGTTGGAGGGGCGGTTTCCATGAACGCCGGTGCTTATGGAATGGAAATGGAAGATATAGTGGAAAAGGTCGCTATTGTAGACTCAAATTTGAAACTGGGATTACTGGATAATAAACAAATGGAATTTGGATATAGAAAAAGTATAATGAGCAAATGCTTATATATTGCAACGAAAATATTCTTTAATTTAAAGAAGGGAAATCGCAATGAGATTAAAAAAACCATGGATGAATTAAGTCAAAAAAGAAAAGAAAAACAACCCCTTGAATATCCCAGTGCCGGTAGCATATTTAAAAGACCGGAAGGTTACTATGCCGGTAAACTCATTGAAGATGCCGGTCTAAAGGGAATGGCAGTAGGAGGCGCTCAGGTTTCGGATAAGCACTGCGGTTTTATAATAAATAAAGGAAATGCTACGGCGAAGGATGTATATAATCTTATAACAGTTATTCAAAAAACCATATATGAAAGATATGGTGTAAAATTGGAAACAGAGATAAAGCTTATAGGTAAATTCTGATAAATATCTTTAAGCAATATACAAGATATTATATAATTAAAACTGAGGATAAAAGCATGAGGTGTTGTTTTTGATTAAGCTTATCGGCGATTATCATACCCATACGATATACAGCCACGGTAAGGGCACTATTTTGGATAATGTAATGGCAGCCCGAGATAAAGGGTTAAAAGAAATAGCAATAACAGATCACGGTTTCAGGCATTTTGCGTTTGGGGTAAAGAAAAGGAAACTGGAGAAAATGCGATGGGAAATAGACGTAATCAATGAGAAATACAGCGATATAAAAGTGTTATTGGGTATGGAATGTAATATAATAAGCAGAGATGGAAAAATAGATATCGATGAAGATTCATTAAAATATCTGGACTTATTGGCAATAGGCTATCATATGATGGCATACCTTCAAAGTCTTACTGACTATTTTTGTATATATGGGAAGAATTATATTTTGAAACTGGGCAAGATAAACATAGGTAAAGTTTTACAACACAATACAGAGACAATGATAAAGGCTGTTAACAATTATAAAGTCAATTTCATAACTCATCCCGGTGCGAGAATCCCAATGGACATAAAGATGCTGGTTGTTGAAGCAGCAAAAATCGGAACTGCTTTGGAGATAAATTCTAAATCTAATATCATGTCTACATCAGATATTAGATTTGCGGCAGAAGCAGGGGCCAAATTCATAATAAATAGCGATGCCCACACTCCTTACGATGTGGGCAATTTTGAAAAAGGGATTAAAGCAGCCAAAGATGCGGGTTTGACAAAAGAACAAATATTAAATGCGGAAAGGTAATACCGCAGGGGGAATAACGGATGAAATTTGTAATAGTAACGGGACTTTCGGGAGCGGGGAAGAGCCAAGCTGTAAAATTTTTGGAGGACTTGGGTTATTTTTGTGTTGATAATCTGCCACCGGCATTGATTCTTAAGTTTGCGGAAATCTGCAGTCAAAGCAGAGGTACTATTGATAAAATAGCCATCGTTACCGATATTCGAGGAGGAAAGTTTTTTGACCAGTTGAGGTCAAGTCTTGACGAGCTGCATGAGGAAGGGTTCAATTATGATATTTTATTTCTTGAAGCATCCGACGAGACTCTGATTAAAAGATTTAAGACAAGCAGGCGTATGCACCCCTTAGCTTTTGACGGAAGAATTATAAGGGGAATTGATGAGGAAAGAAAGAAATTAGAAGAAATAAAGAAAATTGCAACATATATTATCGATACCACTAACATGAGTACAGCACAGTTAAAAGAAGAAATGATGCACCTGTTTGTGGAAGGCGGCAAAACAGAGAAGCTGATTATCCACATAATTTCTTTTGGCTTCAAATACGGTATACCATTAGATGCGGATTTGGTCTTTGATGTTAGATTCCTACCGAACCCCTATTATATAGAAAGCCTGAAAAAATTGAGCGGGAATGATAAAAAAGTCCGTGATTATGTAATGAAGTGGCCGGAAGCATTAGTGTTTTCCGATAAAATGATTAATATGGTTGAATACTTGATACCTTATTATATAAAAGAGGGGAAAACACAATTGGTCATCGCTATGGGTTGCACCGGGGGAAGGCACAGATCCGTTACGATAGCAAATCTGCTTAGCCAAACCCTAAAAGATAAAGAGCATAGGGTAATAATAGACCATAGAGATATTGATATAGAAAAGGTCAATAGAATAAAGGGGAATTAGATTTAATATTTAGTTAAAAACATAAAGGAGATGTAAACAAAATTGGACGAGAATATAAAGGAAGAGGTTCTATCCTGGATAAAACTGATAGCAACCGCATTTATACTTGCTTTTGCAATAAAAACATTTATATTTCAGATTGCTTTTGTAAAGGGGCCTTCAATGCAGCCCACGTTATATCAGGGACAGGTTCTTATAGTTTCAAAACTAAGCTACAGGATAGGAATTCCTAAAAGAGGGGAAATTGTCGTAATCAACGATAAGCTGGATAATAAGGATTTGATAAAAAGAGTAATCGGCGAGCCCGGTGAAGATTTAGAAGTCAAAGATGGTTCAGTATATATAGACGGAAATGTTCTGTCACCGGATTATACAGAAGCACCTACCTATGAAAACGGCTTTAAAAAATCGAAAACCGCCGATGATGAGTATTTTGTATTGGGAGATAATAGAGTTGAAAGCAGAGATAGCAGATCGGAGACTTTAGGATTTGTAAAAAGGAAGAGTATAATAGGCAAGGCTGTTTTTAGGCTGTGGCCCTTGAAAAAGTTCGGGGTTCTCAAATAAAGGAGGGCTTTTATGTCCTTTTCATCAAATGTGAAAAATGAAATTTCTAAAATTAAAACTGAGGGAAATTGTTGCCAAAAAGCGGAGCTATCCGCTCTTATCAAAATGACCGGTACCATACAAATAACAGGCGGCAATCAAATAGGAATAAAACTCACCACTGAGAATGCCGCAATAGCAAGGAGAATCTTTACCTTGCTGAAAACTAATTATTCCATTCATACTAAGGTTATGATGTCAAAGAATAGGCAGTTTAAAAGAAGGTACAGCTATACTCTTTTGATTGGACCGGAAAATTCATCGGAAGAGTTGCTTATATCTTTGGGAATATTAAAAGCAAGAACCGGTATAAAGATAAATCAAAAGATACCAAAGAAAATAATAGAAAAAGAATGCTGTAAAAAGGCTTATCTAAGAGGCGCTTTTTTAGGTGGTGGCTCTATCAGTGATCCGGAAAAAACTTATCACATAGAAATAGTGACCAACAATAAATCTTTTGCCGTTGATATTATGGATTTGATTAATACCTATGGGCTAAACGCCAAGATTGTTAATAGAAAAAACAGTTATGTTGTATATATGAAGGAAAGCGAAAACATAGTGGATTTTTTGAATATTATAGGCGCTCACAATGCGCTTTTGAATATTGAAAATATTAGAATCTTCAAAGAAATGAGAAATAATGTAAACAGATTGGTTAACTGTGAGACAGCTAATCTGAGTAAGACAGTTAATGCGGCAATGCGGCATATAAATAATATTCAATATATTAAAGATAACATAGGACTTAGGAAGCTTCCGAAAAGTTTAAGAGATATGGCAGAATTGAGGATTTTGCACCAAGACTATAGCTTGACGGAATTAGGTGAGGTAATGAACCCCCCGATAGGTAAATCCGGGGTTAATCATAGACTGCGCAGACTTGACCAGATTGCGGAAGATTTAAGGAATAAATCTCGATTGGAATGATATGATTTCATCCTATCAAAGAATATATGGAGGTTTTTTTATGTCAGCTGTCAGTATCAACTATAATAAAAGTTTTATTGACGATAAAGAATATACGGAAATTAGAAATAGAATAGATAGCATTCACAGTTTAATCCATAGCGAAGAAGAGTATAGAAAGATGCCTTTGGGTTGGTTGGATATACCGATAAGGTTAGATAATAACGAATTAAACAGTATTGAGATAACCGCAAAAAGGCTGGGGAACATTTCCGATACGATTGTTTCGTTGGGGATAGGCGGCTCATATTTAGGAAGCAAAGCCGCGATAGAGATGTTAAATTGCGGAGCGGGAAGTATTGTTTTTGCGGGTAATAATGCTAGCGGTGAGTATCTGCAAAATATTATAGGAAATATTGAATCAAAGGATTTCAGTTTAATCGTGATTTCAAAATCGGGCACAACTTTGGAAACTGCACTTGCTTTTAGAATACTAAAAGACATACTGATAAAAAAATACGGAAAAGACAAGGCAAGGGAAAGAATAGTAGCGGTTACGGATAAATCAAGGGGAGTGCTTAAAGCGATTGCGGATAAAGAGGGTTACGATAGCTTTGTCATACCGGATAATATAGGAGGAAGATACTCGGTATTCACACCTGCCGGCTTGCTTACCATTGCTGCGGCAGGAATTGATATATACGGAATAATGGAAGGGGCAAAAGAGGCCTATCATTTATATAACAATAGAAATGCTGACGAAAACCCATCCTATGAATACGCGGTAGTAAGAAATGTTCTTTATAAAACGGGAAAATCTATAGAGGTATTGGTGAGCTATGAACCGTCTCTGCTATATTTTTCAGAATGGTGGAAGCAGCTTTTCGGAGAGAGTGAAGGCAAAGACGGAAAAGGAATATTTCCCGCATCTATGCAATTTACAACTGATTTGCACTCGATGGGGCAGTTTCTCCAGGAAGGCACAAAGAATTTTTTTGAAACAGTTTTAAACTTCAAAACCGGTGACAGCGATGTAGCGATACCTTATGATTTAGAAAATATAGATGAGCTTAACTATTTGCATGGCAAATCTCTAAACTATATAAATAATACAGCCTATCAAGGGGTGAAGGATGCCCACGAAAGCGGCGGGGTGCCTGTGATAACCATAGATATACCGAAAAAGAATCCATATTATTTCGGTCATATGGCTTATTTTTTTCAAAAAGCCTGTGCCATCTCCGGATATATCATCGGCGTAAACCCTTTTAATCAGCCCGGCGTGGAGATGTATAAAAAGAATATTTTTAGATTATTGGGGAAATAGAAGGCTATTGTATTTACTTGGAGGATAAATAAATGAAGAACTTTGTACATTTACATTTACATACTGAATATAGTTTACTGGATGGTGCCGGACGCTTGGATGAAATCATAAAAAGGGTCAAAGAGTTAGGTATGGATTCAGTGGCTATCACAGATCACGGCACCATGTACGGCGTTGTGGAATTTTATAAAAAGGCCATAAAAAACGGTATAAAACCTATAATAGGCTGTGAAGTATATGTTTCTCCCCGACGCATGTCGGATAAAGATCCCAAATTTGACAGCGATCAATATCATTTAGTTCTATTGGCTGAAAATGATGTAGGATATAAGAACTTGATATATTTAGTATCTCAGGGATTTATAAACGGATTTTATTACAAACCGAGAATAGATATGGAATTACTTAGACAGCATTCTGAAGGCTTGATTGGCTTAAGCGCATGTTTAGCCGGTTCCATACCAAAATTAATAGTGAATAACAATTATGAAAGAGCTAAAAATGAAGCGGTGAAGTATTCTCAAATATTTGGTGATGGAAACTTTTATTTGGAACTTCAGGATCACGGCATAGAAGAACAGACCTTGGTCAACGATGAATTGGTGAGAATGTCTAAGGAAACGGGAATACCCCTTGTGGCTACTAACGATGTTCACTATGTAAATAAAAAAGATGCAAAAGTCCATGACGTCCTTCTATGTATACAAACCGGCAAAACCGTTGATGATGAAAAAAGAATGAGCTTTGAGAGTGATGAATTTTATATAAAATCACCGGAAGAGATGTACAAGCTGTTTGAATTTGCACCGGAAGCTTTGGAAAATACGGTGCGGATAGCAAATAGATGTAAAGTGGATTTTACATTCGGTGAAATACATTTACCGGAATTTATAGTTCCCGAAGGTTATACTTCAGATTCATATTTAAAATATATATGTGAAATAGGTTTGGAAAGAAAGTATGAAAAAGTTGATAAAGAATTGATAGACAGAATGGACTTTGAACTGTCTATAATTGAAAAGATGGGATATGCGGACTATTTTTTGATAGTATGGGATTATGTAAGGTTCGCCAAAGAACATAATATCATGGTGGGTCCCGGTAGAGGTTCCGGAGCCGGCAGCATAGTGGCCTATGCAATTGATATTACCGATATAGATCCCATTCGTTATAACCTGATTTTCGAGAGATTTTTAAATCCCGAAAGAATTAGCATGCCTGATTTTGATATTGATTTTTGCTATGAAAGAAGACAGGAAGTAATAGATTATGTAATAAGCAAGTATGGAAAAGAAAGAGTGGCACAAATTATCACTTTCGGTACGATGGCTGCCAGAGCTGCTATTCGGGATGTGGGCAGAGCCCTCAATATTCCCTATGGGGAAGTAGATATAGTGGCAAAAAACATACCTATGGAAATCGGCATGACTATTGATAAGGCTTTGAACGTGAACAATATTTTGAAAAATGAATATGAGAACAATGAGGAGATAAAAGAGCTTATTGATTTGGCCAGGGCCCTTGAGGGAATACCCAGACATGCCTCTACCCATGCGGCGGGCGTGGTTATTTCAAAAATTGATATTGCTGACTATGTTCCTTTGCAAATGAATGAAAACGTTATCACAACTCAATTTCCCATGGGAACCCTAGAAGAACTGGGACTTTTAAAGATGGACTTTTTAGGTCTCAGAACTCTGACGGTAATCAGAGACACATTGGATATAGTTAAGGAACAGGGACTTCCGGTGCCTGATATCTCAAAAATCGACTATGAAGACGAAAATGTCTATAAAATGATATCCGATGGGGAGACTTACGGCGTGTTCCAATTGGAAAGCACAGGCATGACACAGTTTATAAAAGAATTAAAACCAAGCACTATGGAAGATATAATAGCCGGGGTATCCCTTTTCAGACCCGGGCCTATGGATCAGATTCCAAGATATATTAAAAACAAAAAGAATCCCGACAGAATAGTATATTTGCATGATAAGCTGAAAAAGATTCTTGCGGTAACATACGGCTGTGTAGTATATCAAGAGCAGGTAATGCAGGTTTTCAGAGAATTAGCCGGATACTCTTTGGGCAGATCCGATTTGGTCAGGAGAGCCATGTCAAAGAAAAAAGCCGATGTTATGGCAAAAGAAAAAGAAATCTTTATAAACGGCATTAAAGATGACAACGGTAATATTATAGTTCCCGGTTGCATCAGAAACGGAATAGATAAAGGAACTGCCGAGAAAATCTATGACGATATGTCTGAATTTGCAAAATACGGTTTTAATAAATCCCATGCCGCCGCCTATGCGGTAATAGCTTATCAGACAGCTTGGTTAAAATACCACTACAAAGTGCAATTCACAGCGGCCTTAATTACAAGTGTAATGGATAACAGCAGTAAGGTAGCCGAATATATAGCGGAGTGCAAAAAGCTGGATATAGAGATATTACCGCCTGATATCAATGAAAGCAGCATAGGCTTTACCGTAAAAGATAATAAAATCAGATTCGGTCTTGCGGCGGTAAAAAACGTCGGTATAAATGCAATCAATTCAATAATTGAGGCAAGAAAGAATAAAGGCAACTTTGAAAATTTATATGATTTTTTGGATAAGGTTGATTTGGGCGTGGTGAATAAAAGGGCTATTGAAAGCTTGATAAAATGCGGAGCCTTTGATTGTTTCCATGTATATAGAAGCAAAATGATGGCAGTATATGAAAAGCTGAGCGATTGTATTCAGGATCAAAGGAAAGTCAATGTAAAAGGTCAAATGTCTTTGTTTGAAGACGATAGCTGCGATATGCCTATAGAAGAAGATATATACCCGGAGCTTAACGAATACCCTCAGAATATAATGCTGGCTATGGAGAA
>CAYXAT010000019.1:0-23347 GCA_964462065.1 uncultured Clostridiaceae bacterium
CCTCCCATTAATTCTATATCTAAACGGATTTTTATACAAGATAATGAAATGCAGCAAATCATGATAAAACTGCACGGATGTCACTTTTCAACAGTATGTAATTATGCAGCCTTTTCTTTGGATTATTAATATTTGTTGGTGATTTCGTTGTATAAAGTCTCAGGGTCTGTTAGCAAAATGGAGGATAAGTATAATCATATGCGGCTACAGAAATTGTTATTAAAAAGACCCAATGCTCAAGCCGGAAAAGTTTGAAGAGAGAAGGCTCTCGGTTTTATTTCCGAAAGCCTTCTTTGAGTACAATTTTATCAAGTACTTCTGCGGCATAAACTACTATGTATTCACATTTATTCACATCATGTCTGTACATATCCTTCAGCTCTTTGCAATTATCCGTACCTAACTTATCTTTAAAGCAAGTAATAAATTCTTTTGATAATCTCTTTATTCTGTCACTTTCATGGGCATATTCTTTCACGAAAAGAACACCCAAAGCAGCCAATCCTCCTGTCATGGCACCGCAAGCTCCTTCCACACTCATACCGCCTCCGAAAGCAGCCATGGTCCGTAAGGCATTCTTTTCCAGCTTCAATCCGTATTCCTCATTGGCCGCATATAATATAGATTCTGCGCAGTTTAATCCATAGTTCCCCGTATAATATTTTTTTGCCGTTTCCGCTAACAAAAATAAAACCTCCTAACACCTATCATCAACTATCATTCTATTATTTTTTATTCTTATATACAATGCTTTTACACAGACGGATTATTATTCTGACCAGGTCCCATTGACACTGTAATTTCATGTTCATTCTCATCATTAATCAGTTTTATGCCTTCTGTTTTAACTTTTGTGCCATCCAGATAAATTGCATTAACTCCTGTACTTACTTTATCAGGATTATCTACCTTTATCCTATATTTGGTGTTGCGGTATTTATAGCTTATTTGAAAGCCTTCCCAATAGTTAGGTATACAAGGATTTATATATACAATATCTCCTCTTTTTTTAAATCCTAATATGAATTCCAGACCCGCTTTAAAAAACCAGCCTGCCGCTCCGGTATACCAGGACCATCCTCCCCGCCCTGCATGAGGGTTCACTGAATAAACATCAGCAGACATAACATAAGGTTCCGTTTTATAAATACTGCATTCTTTTATAGTTTTAGTGTGATTGATAGGATTAATCATGTTAAAAAGCTTCCAGGCAGTATCACCCTGGCCTAAAGCCGCAAATGCACTGATAACCCAGGATGCTGCATGAGTATACTGCGCACCGTTTTCTCTCACTCCCGGCACATAAGATTTGATATATCCGGGGTCCTTTTCACCTTTATCAAAAGGCGGTGCAAAAAGAAGTATTATTCCTTCATCCTCTTTTATCAAGTATTTTTTCAACGATTCCATGGCTTTTATACATTTCCCATTATCACCGCCATTAGATAATACAGCCCAGCTTTGTGCTATTGAGTCTATAATACATTCGCTGTTCTCCGCCGAACCCAGAGGTGTTCCGTCATCATAATAAGCTCTTTTATACCAATTTCCGTCCCATCCGTTCTCATCTATTGCGGATTTTAGTTTTGCCGCCTCATTTCTATATCTGTCGCCTCTATCCTTATCATCCATAACATCGCAAATAGCAGCGTATCTTATCAGTATGGAATATAAAAAGAATGCAAGCCAAACACTTTCCCCTTTCCCCTTGTTACCTACCCTGTTCATCCCGTCATTCCAATCACCGGAACCCATAAGAGGCAGATTATGTTCCCCGAATTTTAATCCTCTGTCTATTGCTCTTATGCAATGCTCATATATGGTACCCTTTTCAACGGATATTTCCGGCGAACCGTATTTTTCATCCTCATCTTCTTTAAGTTCCTGATCTTCCAAGAATGTCTCTTCCAGGTTAAGTATAGAATAATCCCCCGTTAAATCTACATACTCGTTAACTGCAAATGGAAGCCATAATAAATCGTCGGAAAACCTTGTTCTGACACCTTTGCTGCGTTCGGCGGGATGCCACCAATGCTGTACATCACCTTCTTTGAATTGATGCCTTGCATGAATCAATATTTGATTTTTCAACACTTGCGAAGAGATTATGCATGTATTTAAAGCGTCCTGAAGTTGATCTCTAAAGCCGTAGGCTCCACCCGATTGGTAGAAGGCAGATCTTCCCCATATTCTGCAGCTTAAGGTTTGATACGCCAGCCAGCCGTTCAACATCAAATCCATAGATTCATCCGGGGTTTTTATTTTTATTACATCGGTAATATCCTTCCAATGTTCTTTTGTCCTGCTAAGCTGAGTCTTTGCATAATTCAGCCGATAATATTTTACAATATAATCATTTAGCGTGTCTTCGTCCCTGACTTGACCTATGTAAAATGCAAATTCCTTTTCTTCATCGGCCTCCATCTCTATCCTGATTTCAATCGCCCCACATGGTTCAAATCCTGCACCCGCGCTTTTATCGAGTTCATCATCAAAAAGCCCGGCAGGATAATCCTTTCTTCCTGAAGAACCTAAAAATTTACACTTATCTCCGGTATAGGAATTAATCTTTTCCGTTGAAAAAATAAACGCCTTTCTATGGGGAAAATCATTATTATAACTATTTTTAAACATAAATAAACCGTTATCTTTATCAAACTCCGTTACAACATGTTGTTTTGTCACATGTTCGTTAACGCCTAATACAGGCTCAACATAATAAGTAATCTGTAATTGTTTTTTCCTTCCGCTGTTGTTTTTAACCTTAATCAGAGTTACCTTGATACTGTCTTCAACAGGTACAAATACCATCATTTCATGTTCGATTTCTTTATGGTCTTTTTCAAAAACCGTATATCCCCACCCGTGTTTAACCTCGGAAGAAGTTCTGTCTGCTATTGGCTTATCGGTAACAGTCCATAAATCCTCGGTATTTAAATCTTTAAAATAAACTATTTCATTGATATCATCTGTTACCGGGTCATTGCTCCAGGGCGTCAGCCTGTTTTCTCGGCTGTTTTCCGCCCATACATATCCGCCTCCGCTTTCCGATACAAAGAAACCAAAATCGGAATTGCTTATTACATTTATCCAAGGTGCAGGTGTTGATGTTTTTTTTATGATATATTCATCGCCTGACATGTTAAAACCGCCATATCCGTTAAAAAACTGCAACCCGTCGTCATTTACATTAGCTGATTGAATGATACTATTCTTAAATTTTGGTATATTGGCATTATCACATTCGTATATAACATTTTTGAGCTGTTTATGAAAAGGTCCACCGCTTCCTTTTAAAACTATAGCTGCCGCCGCATATAAAAGCAAAATGTCATCATGAGGCATATTCGAAACATTCCTTATATATATTCCGCTTTCCCTGCCCATCAAATATCTTCCGCTACTTTTCTCAACTATGTCGTTTATCATCATTCTCAACGGTTGCAAGTAGCTTGACTCGTCTTCATTAAGTATTACCAAATCGGCTTTTAATCCCTTAATGTTTAAATATTCATGGGCTTTCAAACTTTGTCTCAATAGGGGAATATCCTGCTCTTGCCTAACCGAAATCAATATTATGGGTAAATCGCCGGAGATTCCGTAAGCCCAAAGAGATGGCTGGCCTTTTGAATTCTTTATTATCATGCTCTCGTATTGCCTTTTTGACGGACTTCTATAAACAATGTGTGAAATCAAATTATCATAAGATAATATTTCCTTTGCGGTAAGGGATAAATAGGCGGATTCGACTTGGCTTCGTGTGATAGCCAATTCATAAGCCCTCTGTATCGCTTGCAATTCTTTATATTTGCCGCATAAATTCATTATTTCATCCCTGCTCCCACCATAACCGGTGATAAAAGAAATAATTCCGGTTTTTCCTGACTGAACCTTAATTCTCTTCCTTATGCTCATGCATGGGTCCAACACAATCCCTGCTGTATTAGACAAAGGCTGATCTAAGGATATTGAATTTCTTATATCCCGGCCTCTTCCGATAAAGTTATCCCTACCGGTTTCAAATTGAGTTGAGCCTATCGCATCCCCATCATAAATCGCAGAGTGGAATGCTAATATTTCATTTTCATTTTTTTCTCTGGGTCTTCTGGTTGCAATTATGCTTTCATATTCTTCTAAGAATTCCGTTCTAATGAACAAATTATAAAATGCCCTATGCGCTAAATCATTTTGTAAAGTAGTTAAAGTCAGCTCAAAAAAACTTGTGATTTCAAATGTTATATCTTCAGTACCGTGATTCTCGATTTTCAATCTTCTAATTTCTACATTGTCTTCGGGAGAAACAAAAACCTCAGTAATTGTGTTTATTTCTTCGTCTCTCCTGACAAATTCAGCCCTTGACGGTAGAAAAGTGACTTTATATCCATCAGGCTCTGTATCCAAAACCTTGTGAGTAACTGAACGGACTCTACCGGAGTCCATATTCCTCACAAATATAAAGTTGCCGTAGCTACTATCCAAATAATTACTTCTCCAACGATTTATAAAAATATCGTTAAATTTGCTGAAGCCTTCTCCCTTGGTGTTTATCAACAGTGAATAAGGTCCGTTAGATAGCATATGACAAGGCGGCGGTACAAAATCCGGAGCTTCGTATGTCCTTACCGGCTCGATATAATCCTTGTCGGGACCGTCTTTTTCTTCAAGCCATTCTTTATATTCTTTCGTGATTATAGATTTTATCGGTACTCTTTCCTGCAACAAAAATTCTCCGGCTTTTATTAATGGATGGTTGTGAAATCGGCGCACCATCACATCGTCATTTAAAAAATTGCTGAGTGCCAACATGCTCATGCCTAAATGGTGAGCCATAAAGCTTTTCACTATCTCCTTCGCCATATCCTTTCTCAATCTTTTCGGAGTAAAGTCCAGAGATTCGTAAAATCCGTATTTGCCTTCCATATCCAGTAAAAGCAACTTCCTTATATTATTTATGGAGCTTTCGGGGGCTTCTTTAAGCACTAAAAGCGTTGAATAAGGAGAAATTACTATGTCTTCAATCAAACCTCTTTTTAAACCTAAATCCGGAATCCCAAAAGCCTTGTACTGATAATTCAAATTAAAGTCGAAGGAGAAAAATCCGGATTCGGAAACACCCCAAGGGGTATTCATCCTTCCTCCATGGATTTTTTGGGACTTTATCACCGCATCATAAGTTTCGTTTATTAAAGTCTCCTTATAATTTTTTAGTATAAGACCCGGCATAAAGTACTCGAACATAGTGCCGGTCCACGAAACTAAAGCCCTTGAACCGTCAATCTTCGTTAATGCCCTGCCCAACTTATACCAATGTTTAAGCGGTACATCTCCTTTTACTATCGCCCAGTAGCTGGCAATGCGAGCCTCCGATGCCAATAAATCATAGTAGGAATTTGTTATTCTTTCCTTTTCAACATCATAACCGATTGAAAAAAGATTTCTTTTTTCATCATATAAAGGTCTGAATTCCGTGTTTTGAATGATGTTATCTATATTGCCAATTAAATCCTCCATCTGTTCTATGAGGATGCCGGTATTTAAAGCGGCAGTTGAAATATCATCACTGATTTTTAACAGGACTTTCCTTCTATCTTCATCAACTGTTTTTTCTATTTCCATAGAAATTATATTATCTATTTTCCCGTAAACTTTTTTCAATTTTTTCAAAGGAGGATTAGAAAGAAATTCTTCCATATAGATTGCCAAATCATTAAATCTATCACCAAATATCAGGCTGTTTATATTATTTATTGATTCCGACGATAGATAATACCAATTTAAATCCTTCTCTGCTATATCAATAAGTCTTAAAACTTTTTCTCTATTTAAAAAATATTTGTTAGCGTCTTTGCTGAGCTCACTAATAGCATTTCTTATATATAACAACCGCGGCGTCTCGCCAATATCCATGCTTTTTAATATTCCATCTATATTTTTTTGTTCCCCTTGATATATGCAGTAAGTATCTTTAATTCCGTTTATAATACAGTTGTCGATTGCCGGCTTATTTATATACTCTTTTATCCCTTGCCTCAACAATAAAAGATATGTAATGAAATTTCCGCTATCTACGGTTGAAACATAAGGCGGCCTCAAGACTTCCAAGGTCTTTATATCATACCAGTTGAATAAATGTCCTTTCCAACTTTCCATTTTAGAAATAGTTTTCAGTGTCAGTTCTGTCTTTTTGGCAAATTCCGAAGTTGTAACATAACCGAAATCACAAGCAGAAAGTATTGAAACTAAATATAAACCGATATTGGTGGGAGAAGTTCTGGCCGCGATTCCCCTAAAGGGATACTCCTGATAATTATCTGGCGGGAGATAATTATACTCTTCTTTAACAAAGTCTTCGAAATAAGCCCAGGTCTTTCTATTGATACGTCTTAAATCATTTAAATCCTGAAACCTTATTTGATAATGCCTTTTACCGATGGCTTCGCTGATTCCTGAAGCAATGCAAGGAGCACTTATCCACAAAATTAGTACGGGCATAGAATACGGCAAATTAGCTTTATTAAAAACAAACAATAAAACAATCGTAATAACCGATAGTATATAGGTAGATTTCATCTTTTTATAATAATCTTTTTTACCGCCGCTCAGTTTTTTCTCAGCCTCTGCCGCAGTAACCCACTCCAGCATATCTTTTTTAGAAATAAAAACCCTATATAATGTGCGTATTATGGCATCTGCCATCAAATATGCATTATTAGGAAGAAATGCCAACTGAATAAATAGCTGCCTAAAACCTTGTTTTATAACTGTTACGGATTCGATAAACCTCTTTCTGTTATAAAAAATATCTATAAGACATAGAAAGTTAGGGAAAAAGTAAACAAATGATGCTAAGGCAACAAGTGCTAAAAAATTGATTTTTAAAAATACCGAACCGACCAAAATAGTATGAAATAATGAAGGAGCTACAAGACTCCTTCTCAAATTATCTGCTATTTTCCATTTCGAAAGAGAGGACAAATACTTTTTTTCGAACAGCCATTTTATTAATTGCCAATCACCTCTTGCCCATCTGTGGGAACGCATTATATAGGACTTATATTTTGTCGGATATCCGTCTATCAATTCTATATCAGTAGCCAGACCTGTTCTCATTAAACTTCCTTCCAAAAGATCATGGCTTAATATTGTATTCTCTTCAATTTTTCCATTCATAACTAAATTGAAATAATCTAAATTGTATATACCTTTCCCGGTAAATATACCTTCTCCGAAAACATCCTGGTATATATCTGATACGGCTGTAGTATACGGATCGATACCTTTGCTATATGCAAAAATCCTGGTGAAAGAAGATTTATTGGCATCTTCAATGTTTATACCGATTCGTGGTTGAATTATTCCATAGCCGTCTGTTATCACCTTTTTTTCTTCGTTATAAATCACTTTATTGAGTGGGTGCATCATAATACCTATAAGCTTTTTTGCGCTGTTCATCTTAAGATTAGTATCTGAATCTATGGTTATTATGTATTTCAAACCTTTTAAATGCTCCATATCTCCGGATTTTATAAAAAAGCTGTTTTCTTTGCCCCTTAATAGATTGTTAACTTCTATTATGGCTCCCCTTTTACGTTCCCAACCCATCCATTTATTTTGTTTCTTATTAAAAGACCTTTTCCTATGGAAATAATAAAATATATCTTTATCCTTTCCATAAGATTTATTGAGTTTTTTAATACCGTTTAATGCCGTTTCCGAGATTCTTTTATCTTTCTTTTCTTCTTCTTTTTTAGAATCAACATAATCACCCACCAAAGCAAATAGGAGATTATCATCTTTATTGGCTAAATAATATACTTCCATTTTTCCTATTAATTCTTTTGCACCTTTTTCGTCTGCTAATAAGGCAGGAATTATGACCATGGTATAAGCTTCACCCGGTATACCCTCTTTAAACTCCAATCTGGGTAAAAGCGACACGGGATATACTTTTGTAAACAGATAATTTATCAAATATATGCCTACATCCGACAATGATATAAATAAAAACAGCATAAAGTGCAAGGCCATAAAGCCTTTTAGATCAATAGAGAATATATTGATTGTAAGCAGAGTCAGAATTAATGTAGTTATCAGTATCGGAATAATGTAAAGGCCTATGGACTCCAATCTGTAATTGTCTTTTCCTATTTTCAGGACTTCAAAAAGCCTATCTCTGCCCTTATCTATCAGATAATAGCCTACATGGCATTTCTTTTCCTGTTCTTTTTTTACTAAAGCTTCTGTTGACAAATTCACTGCCTGGTTTGAAATCCTGACTTCGGATATTTTCCATTGCTTTGATATCCTCTCAACGGCTTTTCTATAGTAATCCCTAGATTCGAAATCCATTTTCGAATAAACACCCAACGGATCATTTCTAAGCTTTTCTTCCACCACGCTTATGGATTCAAAAATATCATTCCAATTCAAAGTTGATATACCGTGCAAGCTGGTAATAGAATTGCCGATGGATATTCTTCTTATTGCATGCCTTTTATGCTCATTTTGTATGATATCATTAATTGAAGTATTGAATTCCTCCAGCTTTAATTCAATATAATCCAATACATCAGGCAACTCCAAACCTTCTCTTCTAATCTTTGCCAATATATGTTCTATATATGAAATATCCAAACCTGCATCCACATTATCATCAATATCGCTGAACACTAAATCTTTATCAAGCCTCAAAGTCTTTTCTGCCAAAGACCATTGTATTTGGGTGTTATATATATTTCCGCAAATAATTCTTATGTTTTCTATTAAAGCTATTCTTATCATTAGGGATAAGGACCAGATTTCCGAAATAGACAGGATTTGATAGTTTTGATAAACCTTTGCAAAGTCTATTAAAGTCTCTTCCTCAACGCGGCCATCCGTATGAGATACCAATTCCAATGCGATGGCATAAGCCCTCGGATATCCCTTTAGATAGCTGTTGGCAAGGGTGGGCAATTTGACAAACCTATCGGTTGTCAAGCTTTGTTTTACATCCTTAACCTGCTCCTCTATCTTATAGAAGTTATCCAAAAGCCACTCGGAGGCAGGAGATAAATCTCCCCCGGCATTGGCAATTATGTTTAAATCCTTATAGATTCGAAAAATACCTTCATAGTTCTTGTCCATTCTTTTTATCAGGACTCTGGTCGATTTCATATTTGCTTCTATTCTATGGTTCTGTGCCAATAAAATCCCGTGATTTAACAGTTCTTCTTTTTTTAAAAGTACATCTTTTATATCATAGATGTCCTCATTAAGGAGCTTAGTTTTACTTATTTTAAAGTCCGCCATTTCCTTAATTCGCACCTCTTTAAATAATCATTCTTTTTTAAAACCCTGCTTTTTTAATAAATCTGATATTCTATCGGTTAGCTCAGCCGACAATTCATTCGCGGTTTCTTCGCTGAAACCTTCCGTAAAAATGTTAAATACCGGTCTTTCATTATCCGGCAAAACGATAGCCCAACCTCTTTGGTCTACTATTTTGACGCCTTCTAACATTTCATTGTCTTTTTTACCGCCATTAACGGCCATCTTTCTAATAATTCGCCCTTTATCTTCCCATTCGCAAGGGATTTCACTTTTTGCAAAATAGAAAGCGGGTATTTCCGATAGCATATCACTCAGTTTGTGTTCCTTAACGGCCATATAATTTAGTATAAAGCCCAAAGACCAAACGGCATCAAAATTCAAAACATATTGTATCGGATAAAAATCCCTTTCACCGTATAATTCATATATTTTGCTCATAATGCCTGAAATATGCGAGGAAGCTCTCACTATATCTGCACCATAAATTTTTGCTATCTTGTCACCCACCGAAGGAAAAGCATAGGGCAGAACAAATCTTTTTATATCATAACCTTTAAATGCAATCAGTTCCGATAAAAGCATGTATTTTTCATTTTCAATTACTCTTCCTTTTTCATCCGTCAAAATCAAACTTTCGCCGTTCTCGTTTATTATTATCCCTAAATCGGCTTTTGCCCATAACAAATCTTTTGTAAAAGAATTAATGTCTGTATTCCCCCAAATTGAACTTACATTGCAACCCAACTGATTGAGATAAGAATTTGCTATAGAAATAACGCTTTCGGAATTTGAAGCAAGAAGTACATTAAAATTTTTTCTTCTGAGCAGATCAATACCCGATATCAGATTTATTCCGTGTTTAATATAGATTTCCTTAAAATTCTCAATCTCTGTTTGCTGCTTAATATCTTCCGTCTTACATCGCTCAAAATCTCCACTGTTTAGAAGATTTTCAATACTCCTTTCTGCATTTCTGTCTATGTTTATTCCACGATTGTTAAAAAACTCTATGAATGTTTTGTAAGGTTTTGTCTTTTCCGTATAAACGTGCACACCGCCTGCGGCCTTGTGATAAACAATACCGAACCGGGTCATTGGTATGGTACCGTTGTTTAGCTTAACGCATAGTCCGCCGGCAGATAGGATCCCCGAAACAAGAGAATCTTTAACCATCTCTGACTGACTTCCCTTATCGCTGCTTATTACCAAAACTTTATCGGTGCCCATGGCTAAGCCGTATGCCGAACCCAGTCGAGAACAAAATTCCGGTGTTATTTCTAAATTGACTATACCGGATACGCCCCTTGCACCAAAAATATTTTTTGATGCTTTCGTCCCCCATATAATATTCTGTGTAACTATTGTATTTTCATATACTTTTTTCTCAGGCCAGATTTTTACTTCCGGCTTAATTATAGAATTATCCAAGATAACGGAGTTTTCGCCTATAACTGTGTTTTCAAATACATTTACCCCATTTTTTATAACGGAATTACCGCAAATTACAGTGCCGCTTATTTTTGTATCCTCACCGATCTTCGTATTCTTCCATAGAATGCTCCTCTTTATCTTACTTCTTTCTCCTATTCTACAATTGTTTGAAATTACAGAATACGAATCGATATAAACATCATCCTCGATTATTGAACCGTTGCCTATATATAAAGGCGGGATTAACTCTGCGCTGCCGCTAATAAAAACCCCGTCCCCCATCCATACCCCGTCTTTTATTTCCTTTTTATCGAATTCTACTCTTGCTTTGCCTTCTAAAATATCAAAATGCGTTTGCCTATAAGAAATTAAATCACCTATATCACACCAATAATCTTCCGTTATATAACCGTACATTGGTACCTCGTCTTTTAAAAGCCTTGGAAACAAATCCTTACTGAAATCAAAGTTTTGACCTTTATCATAGTAGTTTAGTACTTCCGGTTCCAAAATATAAATTCCCGTATTGACGGTATCACTGAAGACTTCACCCCAACCGGGCTTTTCCAGGAATCGTGCTATTTTTCCGTCCTGCATGGTAATTACCACACCGTATTCAATTGGTACCGGAACTCTCTTTAAAACTATAGTAGCGGCAGAACCTTTCTCTTTATGGAACTTAACGGCTTTTGCCAAGTCCAAATCAGTCAAAGAATCACCGCTGACCACTATAAAGGTTCCGTCAAGATAATCGTCGGTGTTTCTTACAGAGCCGCCTGTGCCCAGCGCAGTTTTTTCTATAAAATATTTGATATTAAGATTGTAATCTTTACCTTCGCCAAAATAATCAATAATAATTTGGGGCAGATACGATAACGTGACGCCCACATGAAAGAAGCCGTGTTTTTTCAGCAGCTTCAATGTATATTCCATAACCGGCTTATCAAATAATGGAACCATCGGTTTAGGAATACCGCAGGTTAAAGGACGCAATCTGGTTCCTTTTCCTCCAGCCATTATTATAGCCTTGATTTTTACCACTCCATTCTTTTACTGTGAACTATGTTACGATTTCTCCGACATAAACTGCGAAGATTTTTAAATATGAATACATCAAATTACCTAATTATTTTATGGAATTTAGACTTTTATATTCATAGGTGAAGTCTGAAAGATGGGACAAGCCAAAATAATGGCGATATATAAGTATAAAAAGATAAAACAGTAGATATGCATTTCCACAGGTCAAACCCTGCAGTATTGATTTATTTAACAAGTATAAATAGTCTTGTGGCGAGCAAGTTATAAATTTATATAACAAGTTTATATAGGCAAGGTCGGCTCATTGCCGACCCTGCTACTTGTTAATCTATATAATGGTATTGTTCTATTATTTTTCTGATTTTCTCTATATCCTTGGTCAAAGACAATGCCAACATAAGCTTAATTCTGACTTTCTGACCGGGCAAATCACCGCCTAAGATTACACCCATCCTCCTCAATTGTTTACCTGCTCCTTCATATCCGTATGTATCCAATACCCTTCCGGTAGGACACCTGGAAACCATAACAACCGGAATATTTCTGTCCAGAGCATATTCAACGCCTGGTAACATTGCCGGTGGAATGTTACCTCTCCCCAGCGCCTCGATAACTATACCTTTTGCTCCCGTATCAACTGCAAATTTCAAAAACTTCGAATCCATGCCCGATGCACATTTTATTAAATCTACCGCAGGTTCTATATTCTTTGCGGGTAAAAACTGTCTGTTAATCACATTTCTATGTAAGATAACTTTGTCATTATCCACAATGCCTATAGCACCGAACTCCAAGGATTTAAAAGTATCAAGACTTAAAGTATTTGTTTTAGTAGCCTCGGACGCGGCATTTACTATATTATTCATAACTATAAGAACACCTTTATTCTTCACTTCCGGCGATATTGCGGTGCAAACGGAAGCCGCAAGGTTGGAAGGACCGTCATATCCAAGCTCCGAGCTGTTTCTCATGGCTCCGGTTACTATAACCGGTTTTGGTGTGTTAAGTGTTAAATCTAATAGATATGCCGTTTCCTCTAAAGTATCGGTACCGTGAGTGATAATAACCCCGGTTATATCCTCTCTCTCAACTGTTTTTAAAACCAGTCTTTGAAGCTCCATCATTTTTTTTGGTGTAATTTGAGGACCGGGCAGCTGAGAAAAATCTATTGATTCAATTATTGCAAATTTATCTATATTTGTAACCAATGACATGATTTCATCATTTGACAAGGATGGAATGGCAGCTCCGATTCTCGGGTCTACAGACATGGAAATAGTACCGCCGTTAAAAATTATCGCAACTTTCGGTTTCATATGTCAGACCTCCAAAAATACTATTTATATCTTAATTCTACCATAACCCCTATTATAATGTTAAAACAAAACCGGCTTTGAAAATAAAAAGATTTGCTTATCCTCCATTTCACTAACAGACCCTATGACTTTGCGCAACGTGATCTTTAGCAAACATTAAAATCCACTATAAAGACATAGTATTATTCAAGGTGTAAACTGTAACAGTAAATTATTGCATCAAATTTATTACTTTCGCAATACAAGCATCTTCTTCAAATTCCTTTATCTCTTTAAGACTAATGATAAACTTATTTAAATCTTTAGCTCCTTTGCTGTTGGTATTCCATCTGATGGATGCCACGTTGATAGCAATCCTACTGTTATAGGTCTTATAGACGGAACCTATCTCTATGCATTGAGTTTCGTCTCCAATTATGGACACCCTACGCCCTAAATTATCTTTTAGTGATAATGCAACCATTTCCGAACAGAATCCGCTATCATTATCTACCAAAACATAGATTTTCTTAAATTCATAATATATGGGATTGGAATAAAAAATATGTTTTGAATTGGAACATTCTATTTCAACTATTTCCGTCCCTGTCGGTAGTAAATCATTTGCTATATGTACTGCTTCATTATAGTTACCTGTATTGTTTCCCCGCAAATCCAAAACCAGAAAATCCTTAGTTTTTCTGTTCTCCATTGCTTTTGTAAATTTTGCGGCAGAATTTTGACCGAAGCTGCTGATTCTTATATACAAAATATTTTCACTTAAATTCTTTTTAGTAAAGCCCATTCTTTTATTAGGTGAGGGATTAAATTTACCATGAAGAAGGTCCACATACCTTATTTCAGTATAGCTATCTCCTGCTAATTCTTTTACCTTTGTCAGCATTTCATAAATTTTAGATTTTGTAGTAAAGCTGTTTGCCAACAGATCTTCCTTTAATTCAACATAATCAGTGCTGCCAAATACATTATAAAATAAATAGTTTTTTTCGAAGTCCCTAATTATAAACCTGGCCTCAGTGTTGCTTACAAAATTCAAATAGTTGAATAGCGACAATTTAATTATTAAAAATATGATAAAAATTATAACGACAAAGACCTTGGATTTTTGCCTATGTCTCCTAACAAAATTCAGAGGTTCTTTTAAATATTTTCTGTATTTCAAATCCTTCCCCTCCCGCGATAAATCATTCCATCTATCATTATTTGCATAACAATAAGATACTAAACGAAAATTTGGGAAAACAAAAAGAAGCGTTCCCGCGCCTCTTTTTGTTTCCGGCATTATTTAGTAGGTTTAATTGTAGAGAGTGAATGAAAAGAAATATTATTTAAGATAGCCGCTTTTTTTTATTAACATAGTTAAAGGTATAGCTATTATAGCTCCGCCTAAAGTTTGGAAAAAGTTTGCCGGTATTGTGGCTATAGGTGCTACTATATTGCTATATATAATCGCTTCGGCAATATAATAGCCGAATATCATCCATGCCCCTGAAATCACTACAGCGATTATATTTATCAATAAATTATTTCCTTTATTATCTTTACTGTGACTTATTTTTCCTGCTATATAACCCATTACAGCTTTTACGACAAATGTAAAAGGTGCCCATATAGCATAAGGTGATAATAAATCAAATAATGTCATTCCGATGGCACCGGATAATGCTGCTGTCTTTGCACCAAAAAGTATTGCCGCCATAAATACCATACTATCGCCTAAGTGAATTACACCACCGGGTCCTATAGGAACATTTATCGCTGCCGTAGCCACATAGATAAATGCAGACATAAGCCCAATCTTAACAATCTCTTTAATACCGCTTTTTTCACCGAATTGACTATTGCTTACCATTTTCGACACCCCTTTATTGCATCCTTCTATATTAATTGTAATAAATAAACAAAATAAGAAAATAGAAAAATGATATAAAAACAGGTTTCTGATACAACTAATTGAAAGTGTATCAGTACACTGTAGTTTCATCTGCTCAATTCTATTAACTGTGGTGTTTAACTCTCTAGATAAGCAATATATAATAAATATGGAACTTTCTACAAATTAAAAGGTCTAATTAAACAAATGAGTAAATATTGATATTATTGAATAAAGAAAAATATTTATGTTAATAACAATGTTCATAAATTTCTATAATACAAAACTAAAAAACAAATAGATGATTACCAATTATCATTAATACAGGGAAGGAGATATATATGAAAAGACTATTATCATTCTTATTAATTGTAATACTTTTATTTACCGGTACAATTACCGTTACAGCCGATACTTTTGGCAACAATTCAAAAATCGATTTGAAAAAAGCAATTGAAATAGCAAAAGCAAGCTTTGATTTAAATACGGAGGGATACGATTTTAATCAAAATTATCATGAAACACCGGAGGGAATTAAGCAATGGTCGCTTAGTTGGAGTTCCCCCGAAAACGATGAAAATGTGAATATAACAGTAGATGCCGATACCGGAGATATAATCACTATGTATCTTTGGAAACCGTCTTATAATAATCCACCTAAAATAGCTAAATATAAAAGGGAAGATGCCATAAAAGCAGCGGATGAGATTATTAAAAGACTACAGCCGGATAAATCTAAAGAAGTCAAGTTATTGGAACCTACTTTACTAAACGAAAACTTAGAATATGACAGCTACAATATACAATACGTCAGGCAGGTAAACGGAGTACCATTTCAAGGAAACGGCATGTATGTGTTAATAGATAAGAACACATTGGAACTAAAGAACTATAGCCTAACTTGGTATAAAGGTGAGATACCCCATCCTTCTAAAGCCTTAGGCATAGAAGAGGGCAAAAAAGACTTTAATGAAAAAAATGAATTGGAACTCACTTATATAGTAAGATATGATAACAAAATAAAATCCAATAAAGCTATTTTGGTATATAATCTGAAAAACGGTAACAGACCGATAGATGCATTCACAGGAGAACCTATAAAAAATGTTTATTACTCCTACGATATGGCGGCAGGCAGTGCCGACGGCGGCAATATGAAAGAAGAATCTTTGACACCTGAAGAGTTAAAAGCCACCGAAGCTGTTTCCGATTATATAACCAAGGAAGATGCATTAAAAATCGGGGAGAAATACGCACTGATTAATAAGAACCAAAATTTAACCTATTCATCTTTATACAGTTATAATGACAGGAGAAATGCTCAATGGAGTTTTTCATGGGACTACAGTAATCCTAAAACTAATGAATATGCTTACTCAAGTATTTCAATTGATGCAATTACCGGCGAAGTCTTAAATTTTTATAAAGGAGACAGCTCTTTGGATAAACAATACCAAGGCGAGCCTAAGTATACAATAAAACAATCTGAAGAATTCGCTGAAAAATTCCTGAAAGAAATTAACCCGAGTAAATTTGCACAAACTGAGTATAAAGATAATGAAACAGATTATGAGGATATCGCGAAACCAAGAGATTATCAATTTGAATATGTAAGAATAGTAAACGGAATCCCATGCCCGGGAAACAGTTTGAGAGTTAATGTTAACAGTTATACCGGAGATATCATAAACTACTATAACAATTGGGCTGATATTGATTTTCCAAAGCCGTTAAACATACTATCCCTCGAGAATGCTTACAATGAGTTATATAAAAATGTTGATTTCAAACTTCAGTATATTACCCATTATGACTATGAATTTAAAACTGCCATCACATCTGTCAAGCTTGTATATGTGTTTGAGGGATTTTCAGGCATGATAGATTCTAAAACAGGCTCAGTTCTGGATTATAACGGTGAGATTGTAAAAGAAAAAAAGAAAGACTTTGATGACATTAAAGGACACTGGGCGGAAAATGATATAAATTTACTGATTGATGCCGGTATTTTAAAGGTTGACACAAATAATTTCTTCCCTGATGACAAAATAAAGCAAAAAGACTTTATAAAGTTTTTAATAAATTCTATGCAACCTGCATACTCTGTTATACCTTTGTCCATGAAAAGTGAAGAGTCTGATAAAGAATATGATAAATACTATAAACAAGCTATACCAATGAATATTATAACTGAAAGTGAAAAGGATTTAGATGCGGAAGTATCAAGGATAAGAGCCGCAAAGATGATGGTAAATGCTATGGATTTGGGCTATTTGGCCGAAAAATATGAAATATTCAATGTAAGATTCACTGATTCAAGTGAAATACCGGATGAACTAACAGGTTATGCGGCTATAATATCCGGGCTTGAAATTATGAAAGGAAGCAATGGAAACTTCTATCCTGCAAGTACTGTAACAAAGGCTGAAACCGCTACTATGATAGTAAAATTTCTACTAAGATAGATTTATGCCCCTGATAATGAAACTGATGCCGTTAGTTATTTACTGCGGCATCAGTTTTTTATCGTCATAATCCCGAACGATTATTAAAAGATATACCCTTCGGCTGATAAAACCAAATATTTTGAGTATAATAATAGCTATAAGTTTAACAAAATGGAGTGAATCAAATGTCCGAGCAATACTTTTTGCAAAAGTGCATAGTAACTGCCGAAGATGCAAAGGCAAGTTTTTCAAGTATGTCAATCTTGGATTTGGACCAACCAACAAAAGAAGCATATAAGAATATGGTGCAGGATATTGGAAACCATATTGAATTTTTGTATAATCGTCTGCAATATCTAAAACAAAATGAATAATCAAAAACCTGTATATTTGCAGATAAATTCATAATCCTCCATAGTATCCACATCCATTAGAATTCCTTTGTCTTCAACCTCCGTTGTGCTAAAACCCTTATCATTAATGAATTCTCTGAGATTTGGATACTTGCTGTTTTTGCATATTTCATTAATAAAAATGCTGCTTATAAGTACAGGATGTCCTCTTTTACCCTTGTATGTAGGAATGGTTATTTCATCTTCCGAATCCATCAAAATATTATATACTTCTTTTTTAATCAGCGGATAGTCTCCCGGGATTAAAAAAAATCTGTCTCCTTTAATATGCATTAAACCCGCCTTTACAGAGCTGTACATTCCGTCTTTATAGTTTTCGTTTATTATTAATTCAGCTTTTTTATACTTCTTGACTATCGACAGAATTTTTTCGGCTTTATAGCCACCAACTACAACAATCCTTGAGCATGCATCATACATGCTCTCTATACAGCTTTCCAACATAGTTTTGCCGTTTATAATTAAAGTCAATTTATAAGTGTTGGCACGTTTTGAAAACCCGGCAGCCAAAATCAAACCTTCAACAATTTGCATAACAGTCCTCTATACTTATCTATTTTGTTGGGTTAAGACCATCTTTATAGCACCGAATATTTCGTGATAACCGGTACATCTACATATATTTGATTCCAACCATTCTTCTATTATTTCATCCGTTGCTTTTGGGTATATGGTAGTTAATGCATGGGCATTCATAATCATCCCCGGTGTACAGTAACCGCATTGTATCGCAAAGTTTTCTACAAATGCTTGCTGCATGGGCACCCCTCTCAGCCCTTCAATTGTGGTTATTTCATGACCTATGGCTTCTACAGCAAGGGTAAGACAGGCTTTGGCTGGCCATCCGTCGATAAGAATGGTGCAACTGTCGCAATCTCCGTTACCGCAACTATTTTTTGTGCCTGTTAACCCCAATCTTTCCCTTATAACAAATAAAAGCGTATCTGCCGGCCTCACAGCAACATTTCTTAAATCTCCGTTGATACTTATTTCTATAATAGTGTTTCCACAGACTTCCATCATTAATACATCCCTCCGTATTGTTTGAAAATATCATTCACCACGTTAGTAGTAATAAATTGCCTGTATTCCGCTGAGCCGATAATATCACTTATTACGGGAGCTGGCAGCTGCCCCATAACGTCATCCGCATTTTGACTGAGACCGCCACAAATTTTAAAAGGGTATGAGCACAAGCCACTAAAAGCAAACCTTATTTCTTCATCTGTTTTTAGTGATGCCACCGTAACCAAGGGATAGTCTATTTTTTCCTGCTTGGTCTTTTTAATATGGAAATAGGGTAAATCCATAAAACTTTCGCTGATTGAAACTTTTACTAAAAATTCTCCATTCTGCAATAAAGATTTTTTATCAAAAATCTGAATGATAGATTTTGTTATAGTTCCGTTCTCCCCTGCCACAGTCCCAACACAGTCTGTCAAAAAAAGGGGCAACAACGCCTCCTTATAAAGTATCTTTCCGAAAATATTGCCACCTAAAGTGATCATATTCCTGGCAGTGTGTTCGGCAATTCTTCGGCATACAGATACCAAAAGAGGAAAAGAACCAAAATCGCAAATTTTTGTAAGACTGACAGCCGAACCGATTTCCAAACTTCCGGTTTTGTGCTCAAATATATTACATTCCGGAATCATTTTAATATCGATTACCGCATCAAATTTTATTTGATTCACTCTTGCCATACTGATTATCTCTGTCCCGCCGGAAAGGTATAAGGCGGATTTCCCTTGTTCTGTAACCTTTTTATAAGCTGCCAAAGCTTCCTCTATTGTATTTGGTCTGTAATAATCGAAATCAAAGGAAATCATTTTATCACCCCCGTGACAGTTTTCCAAATAAGCTCCGGTGTTAAAGGAAACTGATTCAGATCGCCGTTTATTGCCGTAGAAAGACCGTTGAGCAAGGCGGCAGGCATTCCAACAAGTCCGTGTTCTCCCAAACCTCTGGCACCGAAGGGTCCGTCTATCTCCGGAGTTTCCACGAAATCTATTATATAGTCCGGCTCCTGTGAGAAACGAATAGGTTTATAGGTTCTCAAATTGGGATTTTGTACAATACCGTTTCCATCGTATAGAAAGGCTTCTCTGCTTGCCAAGCTGAGACCCATAGACATACCTCCCATTGTTACGCTTTTTGCCGTAGAAGGATTAATAATTGTGCCTGCATCGATAACGGAAGCGGCTTTTGTTATCTTGTAACTGAAATCCTTTTTATCGAGCTCCACTTCCACTGCCTGTGCACCTACAGTCCACAAAGGCCCCGGGCTACCTCTACCGGTTTTTTCATCCATTCCGCTTAAATGCTTCATAATATAGGTTCCGCGACCAATTATTTGACCGCCTATCGAATTGCCGTTAGGATATTTATAGCCGTGTATTACTTCCGTCATATCTATAAACTTTTTAGGATCATCCTTTAGGAATACCTTTCCGCCGGCTACTTCCAAATCATCAGGTTTGCATCTTAAAACTATGGCGGAGATAGCCTTTAATTGCCGTAAAGCATCGTCTGCGGCTTCAATAACCGCATTTCCAACCATAAATGTAGTACTGCTTGCCACTGTTTTCCAATGTTCCGGGTTATCTTCCGTATTAATCTCCATAGTCACTTTAACTCTTTTTACATCTAACTTTAGCTTTTCGGCCAGTATCTGAGCCAAGACCGTTTTAGTACCTTGCCCCAATTCTACTGCCCCCACGCTTAAAAAGGCATACCCGTCAGGAGAAAATGTAATGACTGCCCCGGAGGCAGCATTTGGCGGTGTGCTTGAAGTTTTCCAGAAACATGCTATCCCCTTCGCCTTTACCTTATCCTCGCCTATAGGAATTCTCTCTCCTTCATCCCACTTTATAGCAGCTTTTAATGTATCCAAACATTTGGGCAAATTACCAATATTGCTTCGGGTTAGAGATGATTGTGTCGGCGTGGTGTCGCCGGGAAGGGCTATATTTTTAATCCTTAAATCAAACTTATCTATTCCCAAGGTATTTGCTAACTTATCCATGATCCTTTCTATAATGGAAGTAAACTCCGAATGACCGAATCCCCTGAAAGATACAACATAGGGGTGATTTGTATATACACATATTGAATCACACCAGACGTTATCTATATTATAAGGGCCGGTGCAATCTGAAGCTATGGATTTAGTCATAACCGCACCCATATCTGAATAAGCTCCAGTATCCACCAAATATGTAATCTCTGCAGCTTTCAGCTTGCCATCCTTTGTTGCTCCTAATTTAACCTTTGCTTCCAGACCTATACGGCAAGGCGAACTAATCATATCTTCCTCCCTGGAATTTATCAAAAGCACCTGCCTGCCTCCAACTGCTTTTGATGCAAGATAGGCTATCATCTCAAGCTGAACAGCTGCCTTGCCCCCAAAGGCACCGCCTACAACCGGTGTATGAACGGTAATCTTACCGGTATCGATATCGAAATGTCTGCTGAGTTTTTTCCTAATAATATAAGGTCCTTGGGATGTGGAATGTATAATCATATTGCCGTCAGGCAATATCTCAGCCCTTACGGAACGAGTTTCAAGCGCTACATGATCTGCCTGTGGTAAAACAAGTGTTTCCTCAACAATTACTTCACTTTCAGCCCATCCTTTGGCCATATCACCTTTACGAATTTTAACGTGGCTTGCAATGTTTGTTCCGGGTGTGGGGAAACACTCTTTCATTCGCCTGTAATTCCCTAAATCCGGATGGACCAAGAATGCATCGGGCTTTAAGGATTCACCGGGTGAATTTAAAACCGGAAGCGGCTCATACTCTATACGGATGAGTTTAGCAGCTTTTTGAGCTTCCAGTTCTGTATTGGCAATTACCACTGCAACAGGTTCACCGAAATACCTAACCTTTCCCACTGCCAAAGGAGGGCGATCCTCAACAAAGGTTCCCGTTAATACACCATTAGCAGCATCTCCTGTTATAATCCCTTGGACTCCCGGGGATTTTGAAGCTTCTTTTATATCTATACTTTTAATATTTGCATGGGCATACTGACTGATAACCATCTTACAATGCAATACATCGGGAACTATAAAATCGCTGTTAAACTTAGCTCTACCACGAGCCTTATCATAGGCATCCACTCTTATAATACCTTTTCCTACTGCTACTTTTGCATCCAATTACAATTCCTCCAATATTAATAATCAAAGCTATATTATGGTATAATCCCCTCAAAAAAAAATAATATGCAAAAAGCAAAAAACACAATCCGATTATGACTGTATTTTAATATAATGAGTAAGCCTGTAAGCCGGGTTCTGTCTTGGATGATCATCTATCTCGTTCTGCAGTCACCTGCAGACTTTAGCGACCTTACCCGGAAGCGAAGCGGGCCGCCTCATATGCTTCTCTATTTGGTCTTGCTCCGAGTGGGGTTTACATGGCCATATAGTCGCCTATATGCCGGTGAGCTCTTACCTCACCTTTCCACCATAACCGCAACAAACGCGGGATAAAAATCCTGCCCTTGCCACGGCTGTTTCTTTCTGTTGCACTTTCCTTAAAGTCACCTTCACCGGGTATTACCCGGCACCCTGCCCTGTGGAGCCCGGACTTTCCTCATGCACGCCTTGGCACACGCGATCATCCGGCTTACTCAATATTCTCTTTGCACTAAAAATTATATACGCAATAAGAACGTAAGTCAAAGGGAAAAAGTGTTTTTATTTCCTGTATAAAAGCACTCTACCGCAGCATTCGCATCTTATTAACTCCCCAAGTCTCACTGCTTCGAAGTTTATTGACGGAACATCAACACTGCAACCGGTACATTTTCTGGATTCTATCAAAGATATAGGATCTTCCATACGAGTTTTCCATTTTGAATAATCATCCAGGCTGCCTGAATCTATTTTCCCTTTCAAATCTTTAATTATCCCACGAATTCTTTTTTGTTCTTGCTCCATACTTTGCAATTCCAGTTTATAATCGCTTTTGGTCTTTTCCGCTTTATTCTTGATAAAAAATAACTTTTTCTTTACATCCGTTATTTCCGATTCAATCTTATCCATTCTGCTTTCAATTTCTACAATCTTTTTCATTTCAATCTTAATACTATTGTCTGTATCTATAATCTGCTTTTCTATCATCTTTAACTTCTTAGAATTATTTATCTCAGGAGTGTATTTTAAATCTTCGTAGGTCTTTTTATTTGCTTCTAATTGTTTTATACTTCGTTTCTTTGCTTCTATATCTTTATTCTCTGCATTTTGTTTAGCCTGTAAACTTAAATATTGATTTTTCAAAGTCGAATGTTCTTCTATAAGTCTTTTTAACAAATCATCAGATTTTATTTGTTCTGCTTTTTTATTCAGACTCAAAAGTTCTACTTCCTTCAACTGCAGTTCATACAATAAATTCAAATCCATGCATCATCATCCTTTCATTTTCCTCATTATTTAAACTAAATTCTACCCATAAAAAAAGGAATAGTTACATCACTATTCCTAAATCTCTCTAATTGGATTTATAT